>CAMCJO010000029.1 GCA_945875135.1 uncultured Porphyromonas sp. | reverse complement strand
AAGTCGAGCAGTCGAACAGCAATAGAAAGAAGTAAAACTTCGGAGGAATGAAATGAAACTTCGGAGGAGTCTTCTCTCGCCCACGTGGAAAAGAAAAATAGCCACGTGGGGACTTCACATTCTCCACGTGGCTACTCAGAAGTAGTGCTGGACAGAGCCGCTTCGTTGTTAGACTTTTCTTCTTACGGCAGGGCGGAGGGGGTGGGGCTATGAGCTTTTTCGCTAACTTTGCTGACGTATGAACGGAGATCCATTTGATATACGCGAGGAGCGTACGCCCCCGCAGAGTTTGTCTGACCTGCAGCAGGAGGAGCAGTTGCGACCCTCCTACTTCGACAGCTTCCGCGGTCAGGGGCATGTCGTGGACAATCTGAAGGTCTTCGTCGAGGCGGCTCGTCGCCGTGACGAAGCACTCGACCACGTCCTCCTCTACGGTCCTCCTGGACTTGGCAAGACGACTCTCTCGCACATCATCTCGCACGAGCTAGGTGTCGGCATGAAGATTACCTCGGGTCCTGTTCTGGAGAAAGCGGGAGACTTAGCGGGATTGCTCACTTCGCTAGAGCCTCGTGACGTGCTTTTTATCGATGAGATCCATCGCTTGAGCCATACCGTGGAGGAGTATCTCTACTCAGCTATGGAGGACTTTCGGATCGATCTTATGATCGACAAAGGGCCAGGAGCGCGCTCCATACAGATAGACCTCAACCCCTTTACACTAGTGGGGGCGACCACGCGCAGTGGCCTGTTGACTGCTCCGCTGCGGGACCGCTTTGGCATCAACCTACATCTGGAGTACTACGACGTGGATACGCTCACGGACATCGTACTGCGCTCGGCTCGCATACTAGAGGTGCCGTGCGAGGAGGAGGCCGCACGGGGCATTGCGCTGCGTAGTCGTGGCACGCCTCGTATCGCCAATGCGCTCCTGAAGCGGGTGCGAGACTTTGCACAGGTCAAGGGCAACGGGGTGATCGATAGCGATATTACAACGGTGGCACTCGAAGCGCTGCACATAGATAAGCATGGACTGGATCATACGGATCACAAGCTGCTGAAGACCATCATCGACAAGTTTGACGGAGGACCCGTCGGGCTAACCACCATAGCCACGGCGATGGGCGAAGACCCAGGCACGATCGAGGAGGTCTATGAGCCGTTTCTCATTCAGGAGGGCTTCATACAGCGTACCCGTACGGGACGGCAGGCGACACGCTTGGCGTATGCTCACTTGGGGCGTACCTATCGACAGGATTTGCCTCCAGAGGTGTCGCTCTTTGACTAACTAAAAGCCTTTTCCCCCTGCGCCATGTCCTCACTAGAGATGCAAGCCTCAAATCTCGTAGCCAAGCGGTACACGCTGACCGAGCTACTGAGCTCGTTGCAGCGCTGCATTGATCGCTATTACAATCGGCTCTACTACGTGACGGGCGAGGTGAGTGGCTACCGTGGACGCAGCCAGCGGGGGCATTGCTACTTTAACCTAATAGATAAAGTGTCGGATCCGCTGCACCCAGAGGCGGGTGGGGGAGAGCTATCGGCTCAGATCTCGGCTGTGATCTGGTCTAGTCGCTACAATCAGATCGCGCAGCACTTCCAGCAGGTGACGGGGCAACCACTCACAGACGGAATCAAGATATTGGCGCTCGTGGAGCTCAAGTATGATCCACGCTACGGGCTACAATTAGACATACAGGACATCGATCCGAGCTACACACTGGGCGAGGTGGCACGACAGCGACGTGAGACGCTCCAGCTCCTAGAGCGTATGGGGCTGATGGAGCGCAACAAGCAGCACCCGATGCCGAGACCTTTGCGACGCATCGCCATCATCTCCTCGCCGACGGCTGCTGGTTACCAAGACTTCACGAGACATCTGGAGGAGAGTGCGGTGGCTCCTTTTATAGAGAAAGTACTCTTTCGAGCCACGATGCAGGGCAAGAGTGCACCACAGTCTATCGTCGCAGCACTCGAAAGGGTGCGCCAGCACGAGATGTTCTTTAACCTTGTGGTCATCATACGAGGCGGGGGAGCTACGGCTGATTTGGGCGCCTTCGATGACTTCGAAGTAGCTCGTGCGGTGGCGGAGTTTTCGCTCCCTGTGTGGAGCGGCATTGGGCACGATCGGGACGAGAGCGTCGTGGACTTAGTTTCGCACAGAGCCTTCAAAACCCCTACGGCAGTGGCTACCGCTGTGATCGATGCTTGGTGCGCAGAGTACACGCTCCTTGAGGAGGCGCATCAGCGACTAGAGCGCGCTTGGCTGGAGGCGAGACAGACGGCGCAGACGGGGTTGGAGCGCTTGGCTCAGCTGCTCCGCCAGACGACGCTAGAGCAGCTACACCGTGAGGAGCGCCAGATGCTATTGTTACGCGAGCAGCTCTCCGTCTCTCCTCGCACGCTACTGCACAATCAGCACACGCTACTGGAGTCACAACGAGAGCGCTTGGCTGGCGCTGCGCGTTATCTGCCGAAGAGCTATCGGCACGAGTGGGATACGCTCTTGAATCTCTTTAGGCATCGCTATGCGAGTTACCTCACGGCTCAGCTCAATGAGTGGCAAGCTAGACAGCAGAGCCTGCAGGAGCAGCGCAAGATTACGACCACACAGCGCACGCAGATAGAGCATCTAGCGCAGATCATCCGAGCGATGGACCCGCAGACGGTCCTGCAGCGTGGCTACGCTATCGTGCACCACAAGGGCGACCTGGTCAAAAGCCCCTCGCAGCTTCGTGAGGGCGACGACATAGAGCTTCGCCTAGCTGAGGGTACGCTCTCGGCTACGCTAAGTCAATTAAAAGAACTATAACAAAGCATTCCTAGATCATGAGAAAGACCTTTAACTATACACTTTACGGTGCGCTACTTCTGCTCCTCGTGGGGAGCCTGTCGGCTTGCCGTGTCAAGCAGCAGGCACAGCCGAGTGGCGTGTCGACGCTTGCTGTCGTAGGACTCAATGATATCCATGCCAACATCGATCAGTTGCCCCGCATCGCCTTTATGGTCGATAGTATGCGGGCGATCTATCCCAACCTGCTCTTGCTAGCTGCGGGAGACCTACAGACGGGCAACCCGATCAATGACAACTTCCAGCCGAAGGGGCTACCGATCATTGAGCTGATGAATGAGATGCATTTTGACGCTTCGGCTTTGGGAAATCATGAGTTTGACCTGGGGCAGCACGGGCTGGGCGACATTTCGCATCGTGCGAAGTTCCCCTTCCTCTCGGCCAATGTCTTTCCCTCGCCCTCCTATGGCATTGCCCTGAAGCCCTACAAGATCTTCACGATGCCTGACGGTACGCGGGTCTCTGTCGTGGGGCTACTTCAGCTGGGCGAGTTGGGCATTCCCGATTCGCACCCGAAGAATGTACGGGGCGTAGCTTTCACCCAGCCACTCGAGGAGATTAAGAACTACCGCTACTTAGCGGGTTGCTCGGATCTGCAGATAGCTGTGACGCACATTGGCGTGCAGGAGGATACGATATTGGCGCGGGTGGCTCCCTACCTAGATCTCATCGTGGGCGGACACTCGCACACGCTGATCGATCACCCGAACGATCTGCACTCGTCCGTACCCATCGTGCAGTCTGGCTACAAGGCGCACTACATCTCCCTCGCATTGATACGACATAGAGGTGGGCAGGTGCTCTCGCACCAAGAGATGCTCCTCCCAGCCGACCCGCACGCTGGTGGGGTCAATGAGAAGATGCAACGCATGGTGGAGGGCTACAATGCTAACCCGCTCTTTGCCGAAGTGGTGACGACCAATCCGAAGCCTATACAGGACAAGTACACGCTGGGCGCTATCTTTGCTGATGCGCAGCGCTGGTATAGCCATGCGGACTTTGCGATGCAAAACCCAGGCGGCGTACGTATCGGTGAATTGCCACAGGGCAATATTACACTCAAAGACATCCTTCGTCTAGATCCCTTTGGCAATGAGCTGACCGTGCTCACGATGACGGGACGACAGCTCAAGGATTTCTTCCTCCGCGCCTGGACGACCGATAGCAATACGCCAGCTCACACCTCTGGGCTACGGGTGGACTACCAGCTTGACGACACGGGTGTGCTGCTCGACTGCACCGTCTATCCCGCTGGTAGCGACCAGCCAGTTGATCCCGACAAGCTCTACACGTTAGCCACGAGCTCTTACGTGCAGGCGGCCTACACCTATCATACTTCGGCTCCTGACAAGAACCAAGGCATCACGACTGCCGAGGTGATCGTCCAGTACCTCAAGTCACTTCCCGAGATGCCCCAGGTGGACTACAAGAGTCGCTACAACATCCGCGTAACTCGCTGAGGAAATACTCATCAGCCCCCATGCCTTTACTGGCAAAACATGAGGAGACTCAACCGCTTCGAGTTGCGATTGAGTCTCCTTTTTCTAGATTTCGTCCCAAGTAGACGAACGTATAAGCCCTACTTTGGCAAGTCAAGCGGTGGCTGTCCGACGGCTTGGCGTAGCGTGTTAACCAATAGGGCTAAGTCCACACCGCCCATCTGAGCTGCGAGCTTGAGCGGAGTACGAGGTGCCACACTCTTGCGCAGTATCGGATTAGTCAGATTTCTATACCGATCCGAAAGCGATACAAGCGTATCGATGAGCTCTGGGTAGCGGTCTAGCATCGTCCCGACTTTGGTCTCAGGGGTGATGAGTAGAGGTGTCGTATCAGTCATAATTCAGAAGAGTCCTAGAGCCCTCCAGTTGCCGTAGCTCAGTAATATCCTGAGAGCACTCGACGACCCCTAGATAGTTACCCTCGGGATCACGCACAGCCGTGTACTCTATATAGATAAATCGCCCACGGAAGTTGCCAATCCAAAACTTAGCACAGCTCTGGCGACCACTCTTGAAGTCCGCAAGGATAGTCTCTACGACATGGACACTTTCGGGCGGATGACACATACGCACATCTCTACCGATGATGGATCTATTGCGAGCGAAGACTCGCTTGGGACTGTGAGAGTAAAAGCGCACCTTATCGTCCTTGTCCACAAAGGTGATGTCTATCGGGAGGTGGATGAGTAGAGCCTCTAGCTCCGCTACACTAAAGGCACCCGTGGACAGCCGTATAGCATCATGGCTCTCGTACTGAAAGTGCAGGTCGTCCGCCTCCACGTCTGGTTGCCATACAGTCTGTGGGTCATATAGGCAGTATCCAAACTCAGGGGTCTCCTGATAGATGTGATACCACTCAGCCTCCGACAGTAGGTCCAGTGTCATGGGGAAGAGGATCATCTCCTCTTTGGTGATCATACTGTCCAGCATCTCCACTGCAGGGTCAAAGGTCTCCACGATGTGAGCTCTCAGAGATGCCATATCTGAAGTCTCCCCAGAGAGTACTGCTATGGCACTCTTGAGTAGCTTCCTAATCTCATCGTGCTTGCCCCACATGACGACCGGAGGTCCAGTCACTTCATGCTGCTCTAAGTACGGGAAGAGGAGGTACTCCTTGCGCAGATAGTGCTTGTCTACATCCATCAGTCGGTTGAAGATAGATCTCAGACTTAGCAAGAGCTCCGAGAGCGGACGCTCGCAGTGCTGTTCTTTGACCTCCTTTGCCAAAGCATAGTACTCGGAGACTACTTCTCCTAGGGCTACATTCTCTGCTCTAAAGGTGTCCATGGGATGCCCCGCAGGCACCTCTTTAGCTCCACTCACATCTATAGCTCCCTCTAGGATCTCTGAGTGGTGGTCGCAAAAGAGCTGTATCTCATCTGTCGATAGTAGTCCCTGATCTATTAGCTCCTGCTCCACGGCGACGACCTCTTGGTAGGGGATAGTGTGGAGGAGTGTGGAGAGTTGCTGCTTGAGAGCTTCGGGTTGCTCTCCTTGATGTAAGCGCAGGAGTATCTCCTTGAGCATCTCCTTGCGCTCATCCGGTGTGTTATGTATGAATTCGCTCATATTTCACTGGTTGTTTAAAGTGAATTTATATTAGTCTAGCCAAGAGTTTATGACTATCTCTTAGGGCTAGCTGGTCACTGACAAAGGTACATATTTTGCTCAGATAATAAGATATACTATCCCGTAGCGTAGATTCAATCAGCAAATGCAGGGGTGGCGCATGATACAGAATGAGTTCGCCAATGCTGCTGTCAAGGAAATCGAACGATTCCTCGATGGAGATTGAAGATTATCCAGTGAGGAACAAATAAATTCTTCCGAACTTTGATTTGCTTCTTCCGAAGTTTCATTTCATTCTTCCGAACTTTTATTTCGGCTCTCCGTGGGGAATTTTCGTTTGCTCCGTGGAGCTTTCCGATTTCCTCGGGAGGAACTGGAATCAGCGGAGATGTAAGAGTCGCTGAGTGCGGTTATAGCACCGTATTATGATGACTTATTCGTACATTTGCCCTTAACCACGAGTGAATGAATTCACCTTAAAGGCGACAAGACATGATGAATGAATTGAGATATAAGCGAATCTATGAGACTCCAGTTGAAGCAGATGGTTTTCGTGTTCTTGTGGACAAACTATGGCCACGAGGGATGAAAAAGGAAAAAGCTGAAATTGATTTATGGGCTAAGGAGATCGCACCATCAGATGAACTTCGAAGATGGTTTTCCCACACTCCTGAAAGATATGATGAGTTTAAACAGAGATACAGACAGGAATTGTCCGAGAACTCAGCGTCACAGGAGTTTAAAGATTTGTGTGCGCAGGAGTTGCACGATCATAACGTGACCCTGCTGTATGGCGCAAAAAACGAGAAATATAATCATGCTGTCGTTTTGAAAGAATGGTTGGCAGAACAGATGCATCCTTAGTTGAATCTACGTAATGCGCCAATCCTGGCTATGTCCTCTTACTTTCGTATATTTGCCACGCAAATTAGATATTCCCTAACTCATAAATAACTATCACGATGAGCAACAAGTACTACGGGAACTTGATCCCCAATACATTCTTTACGACAAAAGGTAGCGGTGAGTCTGACCTAGAGAAGCATGCAGGCTCCTACCACATGGCACTCTACGATGCGGGCATCGCTGACTATAATATAATGGTCTACTCCTCCGTCCTCCCCGCAACGGCTCGGCTCGTATCAGCCGATGAGGTGGATATGCCTCCCTTTGGCTCAGAGCTCAAGACGATCATGTCTGTCTCGCACGGTATCCAAGATGAGTTCGTCAGCGCCGGTGTCGTCTACGCCTGGATGTACAAGGATGAGAACTTCGACGAGAAGGCTGGTGGCCTCGTCTGCGAGGTGAGCGGTCGCTATCGTATCGAGGAGCTGGAGTCGCGTCTGATACGTGTCATCAACGATCTGCACCAGAACACATACAGCCAGTACTACCTCGGTGAGCTCAACTTCATTACGGAGGGTATCACGGTGACTAAGCGCTACGGTACGGCACTGGCAGGCCTTTGCTTCGTAGACTTCGTGCTCCCTGAGTCTCCTATGAAGGATGAGGCTTAATCGCAACGATATAGAGAAATAGTCTTATGAAACTAGGTATTTGCTCAGACCACGCCGGTTATCAGCTCAAAGAGCAGGTCAAGGAGTGGCTCGCCGCCATGCAGATCGAGTGTGTCGACTACGGTACTCATTCGGAGGAGCGCTGTGACTATCCAGACTATGCGCATCAGCTTGCCTTTGCGGTACAGATGGGTACGGTAGATCGTGGTATCGCTATCTGCGGCACGGGCAATGGCATGGCTATGACGCTTAATAAGTATAACGTCATCCGTGCAGGGCTCGCTTGGAACGAGGATATAGCTAAGCTCATCCGGGCGCATAATGACGCTAATGTGCTGGTCATGCCGGCACGCTTCATAGAGACTGCGGAGGCTGAGTGCTGTCTGCATGCGTTCCTTGATACCCCCTTTGAGGGTGGTCGTCACAAGGAGCGGATCGACAAGATGGTGCTACCTACCTGCTAGGGGCTTCTGACGCTGAGCTATGGAGGCTCTAGAGATCTTTTTTCTATCCATAGCGATAGGACTGATCGTGCATCTGCTCGTCCGCTGGTCGGAGCGACAGAAGGCTCGTGGCGCGGAGGACGCTTCACAGCAAAGCTCGCAGACGACTGGAGAATCAGCCATAGGCTCTGCCCTTGGTGAGGTGGAGCGTGAACTGAGAGAGTCACTCTCTGGCGAATCGGCTACGAGTCGCTGTGCTGATGATGCGTCCGCTTGTGCTAGCTGTACGGACTCTTGCTCCGAGGCTGAGAGAGCGATAAGACGCGCCCCTCGGATCGTTTACTACGATGATGAGGAGCTGGACGTCTTGGCGCACCGCCCTATAGAGAGCTACACCGATGCGGAGCTAGCGATGCTCCGCGAAGTGGCCGAGACGCTCCTCGAGACTGACCATGAGGGGTGGCTCAAGAGTCTCTCGATGCGTGGCATCTTGCTCCCGCCTGAGATCTTGCAGTTGGTCGCATGGTAGGCGCATAGTACAATATATATAAGGTCTGGTACGTTTGTGAGAGTAGGGGATTGTAGCATAGATACGCCCCCCAAGGATTAAGACTTAATTGTAAGCGTGGCAGACAGAGACAGATCTTATCGTGGTAAGCTACCACTGCGCACTAAGCATTGTCTAGGCGTAGTGGTAGCTTTGCTGTGCGTCTTGGGCAGTTCCGTGGGCTGTAGTACCAAGCGCAATGATAGTGCTTCGCGCTTTTACCACAATCTGACCACACGCTACAACGTCTATCACAATGGTCAGCTCGCCTTTAACGAGGGGTACAAGTCTCTCTACCACGACCTATCGGAGAGCTACACCGAGCTGCTGGTGCCCGAGCCTATCACACGCACAGCCGGGGCAGAGTCGTCAGAGGAGGCAGAAGTGGGCGGTTCGCTAGGCAAAGCGATCGAAAAGGGACAAAAGGCGATCCGTGAACACTCAATTCGTACGAAGCCGAAGATTTCGCGAGAAGACCTCCTGCGCAATCCGAAGAAGAAGGCTTTCTACAACAAGATGGAGTACAACCCCTTCCTGCACAATGCCTGGATGATGGTCGGGGAGGCGCAGTTTTACGGAGGTCACTTCATGGAGGCGCTGGCGACCTTCTCCTATATGACGAGGCTCTACAGCACGGAGGATAAGGTGCGGGATGAAGCGCGCATCTGGCAGGCTCGCTGCTACCTTGCTCTAGGCTGGGTAGGCGAGGCGAACGAGATACTGAGCAACCTACCCGAAGATGGCATCTACAAAAGTCGTAGCAAGGTCTATCCGCTAGCGGAGACCGAGCTAGCTCTCAAGCTGGGCGACACGCTCTCAGCCATCTCTTACCTGCAGCAGACAATTGACCGCAAGCCTATCAAAGCTCAGCGAGCCAGGCTCTACTACCTCTTGGGGCAGCTCTACAGCAATGAAGGTCGGTGGAGCGATGCCTCACAAGCTTTCGGGCGGGTGATACGTCTGGCACCACCTTATCCGCTGGAGTTTGCCGCTACGATGCGCCGCCTAGAGATCGAGGCGCAGGGCAATCCGCAGCGAGTCATCCAGCGTCTAGAGCGTTTGGCACATAGAGATAAGAACAAAGAGCTCGTCGATCAGATATATCTCACGCAGGGACGCCTTTACCTGGCGATCCCCGACACGACGCATGCCGTCACCGCCTTCATGCATGGCGTGGCGCAGAGCACGCAGCGCAGCTTCGACTATATGCTTTGTCAGCTTCACTTAGGCGACATTTACTTAGCGCAAAACAACTACCTCAAGGCACAGGAAGCGTACGCAGGCGCAGCGGGTGTTATTGAGAAAAGCCACCCACGCTACGAGGCGGTGACCAAGCTCTCGGCAGATCTAGACCAGCTAGTATCCTTTGCGCAGCAGGTCTACGAGCAGGACAGCTTGCGACGCATCGCTGCGCTCCCAGAGGCAGAGCGGTTGGCCTATGCGGATAGTCTCATCACCGCCTATAAGAAGGCGCAGGATGAGGCTCGCAAGCAGGAGCTACTCGCTGAGCAGCAGGGGCAAAACGAAGCACTCAACCAGCAGGCCGACATCAATATGCCTGGCGGCGGTCGCCCTGGCGGTCTCGGCACGCCTCCCCCGATGGCGGGTGGTGGCAATGGCAAGAGCTACTTCTACAATCCTACGCTGGTGGCCCAGGGTAAGGACCTCTTCGAGCGCAAGTGGGGCAAGCGTCCACTGGCGGACGACTGGCGGAGACGTAATAAGCAGATCTCCTTTGATGCGAGTGACCCCACAGCTCAGATGGGTGAGACTGGCGAAGTGCCCGCAGACTCATTGTCTTCGGTGGCATCTCCTACGGATAGTCTCACCTCGTCTACCGATAGTTTGCCCGCAGACCAAGATCCCCTCCAGAGGGAGTATTACCTCTCCAAGCTCCCCACCACGCCCGAGCAGATCGCCGCTTCGGATGAGATTATCCAGACGGCGCTGGTCGGTATGGGCAAAGCTTTCAATGAGCAGATGGAGCGCTTCGAAGAGGCGGTCAAGAGCTACGAAGACCTGCTCAGACGCTACCCCGAGTACGCCGACAGAGCCTCCATATACTACACGCTCTACATGCTCTATCAGCGACTAGAGCGGGCAGACCTAGCCGAGCCGTGGCGACGTAAGTTGCTCGCCGAGCTGCCCGAAGACCCACTTGCCGTCACACTACAAGATCCTAACTACATAGCCAAGCTACGCGCCAACATCGGGGCTGATGAGCGACTCTATGACCAAGCTTTCAACGCTTATTTAGCGGGCAGGTCACGAGAGGTGCAGCGACTGTATCGTGAGACGGCGGAGTCCTATCCGCTCTCCGAGACCTTGCCGCAGTTTGCCTTTGTCAATGCGCTTAGCTATGTCTTGCAGGGTGACGAAGCCGCCTTTAGAAAGGGGCTTGAGTCGCTCACCACATCTTATCCTAAAGAGGCGGTCGCCGTCCTAGCTCAGGAGATGCTCCAGCGTCTGTTGCGTGGAGCGCACATCGCTCAGGGTGGCTACCAAGGCATGGCTTGGGATCTGCGCCTTGCTTCGCAGGATAGCGTCGCGGGGACATTGGCGGAGCAACCTTTTACCATTGGAAAGCGTAGCGACAAGTACCAGGCTCTGCTTATCGTGCCACAGCGAGGTGACGCTCTGGAGCGCTCTCTGCGCTTTGCCGTCGAGAGCTTCAACTACGCTCAGTTCACCGACTACATCCTCCCCGTAGCCTTCGCACCCTCGGAGCATGAGACCCTCCTGACCATCAGCGACCTCCCTTCGGCTACTGTCGCATGGCAGTACGTAACTCGGGCTTATAGTCCTGAGGGCTATCTCTCCGCTTTGGACAGTTCGGCGTTGCTCCTCGTCATGACCGACGACAACTACCGTCAGGTCGCTACGGGTGCCAAGAGCATCGGTGACTATATGACCTTCGTGGCTGATAGCTTGCTCGAACTTTACCCCGCAGCGCACTATCTCATAGACCGCTGGCTGCTCCTCACAGGTTTGCAAGAAGAGAAGCCCGTGAAGAACGACACGGTTGCTTCGCCCGCCATGCCTGCCGTCGATAAGCCGATCACCTTCGAGATAGATCGCTCGCAGATCGCTCTGCCTGCGGTGGAGCTGCAGCTGGACAGCTTACTGCAAAAGCCTGAGGAGACGATGCCTGTACAGGATCAACGCACCACGATCCAAAAGGCACGACAAGTGACTCCTGAAGACTTAAAGCAGATGGAGCGCGAGCGCAAAGCGCAAGAGCGTCAGGCGAAGCGTGAGCGTGAGGAGCAACTCAAGGAGCGTCAGCGCCAGCGCGATGCCGAGCTCAAGGCTCGCCGTGAAGAGCAGCGCCGCCAGGAGCAACTGCGTCAAGAGCAGATCAAGCGTGTGGAGGCAGAGCGTCGTGCTCAGGAGAAAGCACGCAAGGAGCAGCTACGCCAGCAGGAGAAAGAGCGTCAGAAGCGTCTCAAAGCACTCGAGGAGGAGCGTCGTCGTAAGCTCAAAGAGCGAGAGGCGCAGCAAAAAGAGCAGCAGAAGCAGCGTCGCTAACCGCCCCTGCTGTGACACCACAGTAAGGTCACACCTTAACAATAGGCTAGAGCTGTACTTCGTCAACGAGGTACAGCTCTTTTTGTATCGTGCTGAA
>CAMCJO010000028.1 GCA_945875135.1 uncultured Porphyromonas sp. | reverse complement strand
ACGAATGACTCCAGAGGAAATCTTCGAAATGGAATTATAATGCGTCAGCCCTGTTGCGAGGGGGGTAGATTGATTGCCTTTGGCAGAAATGTTGTACCTTCGTAACGGCACCAGCCGAACGGATACCGAACTAATATGGATCAAGACAATCGCGACATAGAGCAAGAGCAGGAGATGGAGCAGACCTCTCCGACAGATATAGATGCGGCATCGACCAGCGACGACCCGAGCGACGAGGGCTACGTGGCTCCCGAAGAGGAGGAGGGCGACGGACGCCTGCACACCCTCGGCGGGATGTACCGTCACTGGTTCCTCGACTACGCATCGTACGTAATCCTAGAGCGTGCGGTGCCTCACATCGAGGACGGACTCAAGCCGGTGCAGCGCCGGGTACTCTACACAATGCATCTGATGGAAAACGGCACCCTCCACAAGGTTGCCAAAATCGTCGGCGCTACGATGGCTTACCACCCACACGGTGACGCCTCGATCAACGATGCTTTGGTACAGCTCGGTCAGAAGGGCTATCTCATCGACACGCAGGGTAACTGGGGTAACATACTCACGGGCGACGAGGCGGCCGCTGGGCGATACATCGAGGCTAAGCTCTCTAACTTTGCCCTCGAGATACTCTTTGGCGACAAGATCACTCCCTGGATGAAGAGCTACGACGGCAAGTCGCGCGAGCCAGTTTACCTGCCCGCCCGCTTCCCCCTACTGCTAGCGCAAGGTGCCGAGGGCATCGCCGTGGGTCTCTCCTGCAAGATCCTACCGCACAACCCCAAGGAGCTGATCGAGGCTGCCTGCGCTTACCTGCATGGAGAGCCTTTTACCCTCTACCCTGACTTCCCCACGGGAGGTATCATCGACGTGGATCGCTACAGCGATGGTAAGCGTGGCGGACAGGTCAAGAGCCGTGCACGCATCGAGCGTATCGAGGATCGTGTGCTGAGTGTGCGTGATCTGCCCTTTGGCAAAACCACCTCGACGCTCATTGACTCGATCCTCAAGGCCAACGACAAGGGGCTGATCAAGATCAAGCGCATAGACGATATGACCGCCGAGACGGCCGACATACGCATCTACCTACCCGTAGGGGTCTCGGCCGATAAGACGATCGACGGGCTCTACGCCTTCACCGATTGTGAGGTCTCTATCTCGCCTAATGCGTGTGTCATCGAGGACGACAAGCCACGCTTCCTCGGTGTGAGCGACCTGCTACGTCACTCGGTGGAGCATACGCGTGGTCTGCTGCAGGAGGATCTGCGTCTGCAGCTACACGACCGTCAGGAGGAGTATATGGGAGCTTCGCTAGAGCGGCTCTTCATCGAGCATCGTATCTATAAGTTGCGCCCCTTTGAGGAGGCTCCTGATCAGCAGACCGCTCTGGATGTCATTCGCAAGGCCCTAGAGCCTATCGTGGGCGACTCCCTGCTAAGACCTATCACGGACGATGACTTAGCACGCCTCCTAGAGATCAAGATGGCGCGGATCCTCAAGTTTAATCTAGAGAAAAACGAGCAGCTCATCCTACGCCTCACCGAGGAGATGGCGCAGATACAGCACCACCTAGACCATATCACCGACTACACGATACACTACTACCACTCGCTGCTAGAGGAGTATGGCGCAGGCTGGGAGCGGCGCACACAGATCGGACACTTCGGGACGATCGAGGCTACGAAGGTGGTCGAGGAGAACCTCAAGCTCTACATAGATCGCAAGATGGGCTTCGCTGGGACTGGCATCAAGGGCGGAGAGTATGTGTGTGACTGTAGCGAGATAGATGATATGATCGTCTTCTTCCGTGACGGCACCTATACGATTACGAAGATCGAGGAGAAGAAGTTCCTCGGCAAGGAGCGTGTCCTACATATTAATAAGTATGTGCGCGGCGACAAGCGCACGATCTACAATGCGATCTATCTGGATGGCAAGACGAAGACCTCGTTTATCAAGCGCTTTCACGTGTCGGCCAGTGTGCGTGACCGTGAGTACGACTTGACGATGGGCACGCCAGGCAGCAAGGTGCTCTACTTCTCAGCCAATCCCAATGGAGAGGCGGAGAGCGTGACGATCAAACTGCTCCGCGGAGGCACCTCGCGACGCATCCTCTTCTTTGACAAAGACTTTGCAGACATTGCGATCAAGGGACGCACCGCCAAGGGCAACATCGTGACGCGCGCTCCGATCGAGCGCATATCCCTAAAGGAGCAAGGCGGCTCGACCCTCGGAGGGCGCAAGGTGTGGTTTGACCCTGATGTGAACCGCATCAATTACAACAATCAGGGAGACTACCTGGGCGAGTTTGAGGCGAGCGACCGCATCCTCGTCATTCTGCCTTCGGAGCAGGTCTACACGACCGACTTTGGCGAGAGCAACCACTTTGCCGAGTCGCCTAAGGTCATCGAGAAGTATGACCCCGACAAGGTCTGGAGCGTCATCTACACCACTCCGGAGGGGGTTACCTACATCAAGCGTGTCTCTATGCCGGATAGGAAGAAGCCGCAACCGATCATAGAGCCCGAGGAGCAGCTCCTGGCACTGACCGACGAGGCTGAGGCGCAGTTTACCCTGATCACGAAGCCGCAAGGACGTAAGAAGGCGACAACAATCGAGATCGCTGTGACTGAGTACGAGCCGCTCAAGAAGATCTCCGCACGCGGCAAGCGGATCACAGCACTACCTATCGACAGCTTTGAAAAGGTTGTGTCCGTAACTAACGAGACGGAGGAGGAGGCGGCGGAGGAGGAAGAGCTAACCGACGAATAAGCTAAGCGACACACTCTATGAGACAAAGATTACGACAGATACTGCTAGCCCTTTGCGTGGGACTATCCCTGATGGGTACAAGCCGCTCGCTCTCTGCACAAGAGGCGGATACGACGGCCGCTACTACTACCACGACTACTACAACTACCACAACCACAACTACCACGACGGCTGCTACGCCCTACCGGTTGCTTTACCTATCGCACGAGTTTCGCTTTGGGTGGAACAAGTTATATAATGAGTACCTCTCACCGCTCTACTACCGTGGGCAGTCGCTGGGTTACCGCTTCTCCTCAGAGGCGCCGCTCACGCAGGCGCACCCCGAGTGGCTCGTCATGCAGAGCACGCAGCTAGCCTATGCGCAGCTCCTCAACCCGGCACGCACGGGAGCTACGCGCCACCTTGCTTTCGACACAAAGTGGAGCTTCGTGCATCAGTGGCATCTGCCCTTTGGGATGGTCGTGGGCATAGGTCCTGGCGTCCTGATCGAGGGAGCTACCTCTTACAACGGGCGCAACCAAAACAACCCGGCCGATCAGCAGCTCAATGGCGACCTGACGGCACAAGCCTTGGCAGCCTACCGCCTACGCATCGGGTGGTTTGTCGCTGACCTGCGCCTTCAGATGACTTCGGCACTGGTCGGTCTAGGCTTCGCTCCTTATTATAATGAGTCTTACCTGCAGGCTTACTACTACGACAAGATCATCAACCACTTTGCCCTGCACACCTTCGGTCGGCGCCACTACTACCAGATAGGCGTGTCTCTCGACATACCTATATGGCGCATCATGACGCTACGTATGAGCTACGACTACACCGACTCGGCAAGACGCATCCACTCCATCTATCGAGGCTTCTCGGGACACTCTCTAGGAGTGGGTCTAGCCACTTACTTCCGCCCCTTCAGAGGCTACCAAGAGGTACATAATGCCAACCACACGACTGCTATCAGCTTATGAATCTAACGAGACTACATAGCGGGCTGGTCGGCCTGCTACTCCTACCCCTCCTGCTGGCCTGCACACCAGAGCCAAAGGAGCAGGGATACACCCGAGACTATCAGACGAACTTTACCGCACTCTGGACCATCCTAGACGAGGGGTACTGCTTCTTTGACGACAAGCTCCCCGCCGCCGGCGACACGACCTGGAGCGACCTCAAGGAGATCTACACGCCTCGGGTACAGCAGTGCCAGTCGGAGGATGAACTCTTCGACCTGATGGTAGAGCTGATGCGTCACCTCAGGGATGGGCATGTAAACCTCTTCGCACCTTTTGATGTGGGGGGGTGGAACATTTATGAGGGTTCTAGAAATTGCCTCGATAGTCGCATACGCAACCTTTATCTGCGACCTCATGCGCGCCGCGCTGGCTCTATCTACTATACGCCTATCACCTACAATGGACACGCTGCTGACTCGATCGGCTATATGGTGATCCCCTCTTTCTCATCGGCTATCTCCTTGGCACATCTACACGCTGTCTTTACCAGGCTGGCGCACTGTCGTGGCTTGATCATCGATATGCGTAGCAATGGCGGCGGACTGCTGAGCAATGCAGATCGTCTGGCTAGCGTCTTGATCCCCTCCGACACGGTCGTCGGCTATATGAGTACGAAGACTGGCCCTGGGCACCAAGACTTCGGTCCACTCAAAGAGATCAAGCTCGTTCGCGCACCCATCAGTTGGCAGCGCCCTACGGTGATCCTCGTGGATCGTGGCACTTACAGCGCAGCTAACTCGCTGGTCGCTTATGTCAAGGGGACAACCCGCCACGTCCTCTTCATGGGAGATCGTACGGGTGGCGGTGGTGGTCTGCCTCGCAGCAGCGAACTGCCCAACGGCTGGTGGCTACGCTACTCCTCCTCTCGTATGTACGATGCTCAGCAGCAGAGCATCGAGGGGGGCATCGAGCCACACATCATCCAGGAGCAGACAGACGAGGCGACAGCGCAGCAACAAGATGCGCTCATCGAGCGCGCTATCACGATACTCCTCGCGGCGACGAAGTAGCCCACCGCACACATCTGACCTATAAACGCAAAAAGAGCCTCCCATCTCGGGAGGCTCTTTTTGTGACCGCGGCAGGATTCAAACCTGCAACCTTTTGATCCGTAGTCAAATGCTCTATTCAGTTGAGCTACGCGGCCGATGAAAACTAAACCCTTAAAACGACAAACAAGGGGGTTGAAACAATCGGAAGCTCACAAGTGTGAGGCGTTCCTCCCCGTTTGCAGATGCAAAGGTACAACATTTTTCGGAACCTGCAAGCCTTTTCCGCAAAAAACTTTCAGCACAGGGAGCAGCCGCCTCCGAAAAACGGCACCAAACATCAAGAAGTACCACTAAATAGGCAGAAGCAGCGACTATCTCTATCGACTTATCAGCGGGCCTCCTACAGCCCTCGCTAAAGCCCTCTCCGAGAGCTCCCTCTCTCCTACACCCTTTATAGAGTTCTGTTAATTACATATCGGTATTCACCTCTGAGGAAATCATTACTATTAGGTATTTCCGGCAGGGAGAATAGCCCGTAACTTTGCATAGATAAAAGGGAGTGCAAAGAGTTGCACTGCTCCCCTATCACCTACTATTCAAATAAACATCAATCTATGCAACAGAAACGACTACGTTTTAGTACATTGCTCTTGTGCCTCTTGCTCCCGCTCATCGGGCAGCTGCAGGCGCAGACCATAGACTTGGGAGACTTTGCCAATCCCTCGTCACACTTCAACCAAAGCATAGGGCAGACGGCACCCTTTGACTTTGATTACCTCAGCAGCGTCACCCAGCAGATCTACACCGCTGCAGAGCTACAAGGACTAGAGGGTAAGGAAATCACCAAGCTCGCCTTCCAGATCTATCTGTCTGATGGTGAGTCCTACAACACGGAGTACACCAACGACCTCCAGATCTACCTCACCAACGTATCCGACGACCACTTTGAGCCAGTAGCTGACAAGTATCACTGGTTACCTATCAATGCCGAGCAGGATCTCTATATGAAGAAGACGATCACGCTCGATCTGATGGATTTGACCATCGGTGGTAATCACGAGACCTCAAAGGCTGGCGTAGACTATCACACACTAGAGCTAGAGCTCGACAAGCCTTTTGTCTACACGGGGCAGTCTATCCTCCTCTCCGTACGCTCTAAGGCTAGTAAGCCTGCCGTTGATGGAGCTGGAAGATCCCATATCGAGTTCTGCAGCTATCCTAAGAATGTCAAAGAGATGCCCATCCGCACGATCAATAAAGCAACAGACAAGACTATCAGCGAGGGCTTCGTCGGTGTACTCGGTGAGACTGCTGATCGTGGTCAGAAGGATCGTGCCGTGATGCGCATCACCTTCCGTGATGCCAGCACGCCTCAGCCTAGCTACGACCCGATACACCCTGTCGTACAGCTCACCGAGGCTGGTTCACTAGCTAAGCTGATGCAGGGCATGGATCTCCTCAAGTGCCAGTCCATCACGGTCTCTGGTCCGATGAATGCGGAGGACTGCCAGACAATCCGTGACAACATGGGCAATCTGACTGAGATCAACATCGCAGATGCGACCTTTGCTGAGGATCAGCTCCCCGAGAGAGCCTTTTACAATATGCCTCTCGTTAGCAAGGTGACACTCCCCCTAACCCTCAAGGTGGTTGGCGAGAGTGCACTAGCTCAGATGTATAAGCTGGAGGAGGTCGTCCTCGGCACTCAAGTGACTAAGATATGCGATAGCGCCTTTGCACAGAATAGCAGTCTCACCAAGCTCAGCCCGATGCCTGCGCTCACCTCTATTGGCAAACTTGCTTTTAAGGAGTGTACCGCACTCACCACATTCCCCTGGCCTGAGACACTGACGACGCTAGACACAGAGAGCTTCTCTGGCTCTGGACTCACCGAGGTGCGCCTACCCAATGTTGCTGTCGTACCTCGCAATTGCTTCGCCAGCTGTAAGGCTCTTGCGAAAGTGTATCTCGGAGCCAAGACCACAGAGGTTATGTATGGCGCATTTGCTCAGTGTACGGCGCTAACAGATATTACTGTCGAGGCAGTGCAGCCGCCTAAGGCTCACATCAGGGCCTTCAATGGGCTCAAGCCTGCGAACATCAGCACCATCAATCTCTTCGTACCTGGTGATGCGCAAGAGACCTACAAGGAGGCTAATGTTTGGAAGGGATTCCACATCGCTCCCATCCCAGGCCCTGAGCCACAGGTCAAGAAGCACCTACTCACCTATCGTGTCATCGGAGGGCATGGCACCCTATCGGCCACGCTGGCTATCGGTACCGCAATCCCCTCACAGACAGAGATCGAGGAGCATACGGCTATCACCTTTACCGCAGACCCTGATCTTGACTACGTCGTCAAGAGCTTTAAGATCAATGGTACAGAGACACCGATGACCGCTGGAGAGCAAAACAGCCAGACGTATACGCTCAACATCAAAGAGCCCACAGAGGTGACGGTCGAGTTCGTCCATCGTCCCTATACGGTCACTTACTCTGTACGAGACAACGTGGGAGGCACGATCACAGCTACCTACAAGGGGCAGCCTCTCGCCTCAGGAGCTACGACAGCTGCTGGGGAGTCTGAGACAATCATCTTCACGGCACATCCCGCAGAGCACTACCACGTCAAGAAGTGGGTCGTCAACGGTCAGGAGGGACCCAAGCCTGCTGAAAATAATCAGTGGCAAGTAATCTCTGGCAAGGACTACGTCGTCGAGGTTATCTTCGAGCGTGACAAGGTCTACTATACGATCGATGTATCACAGGTGGGCAACGGTGGTCCTATCTACCTAGAGGTAGGTGGCGTACGTAGTGCTCTCAAGAGCAAAGTGCCTGAGAATGCAGACATCCGTGTCTATGTCGAGCCTGACAAGGGCTACCGTCTAGACTACTGGATGGTCAATAAGGAGCGCATCAACCCTGTCGATGGCTCGCTAGAGTACACCACCAAGGCAACGAAGGATCTACGCATCGTAGCCTACTACGCCAAGGTGGGAGAGGGCAACGCCATCGATGCGCCTACAGCGGGCACGGCCGATGTAGCTATTGCCCTAGAGGGTCAGACGATTACCCTGACCAGCAATACGGGTAGTGCGCTCGGCACCGTCGCCCTCTATGACTACGCAGGTCGTCTTATCGAGCAGCGTGTCGTAGCGGACAAGCTCTGCACGCTCACCGCTCCGCAATCTGGCATGTACCTACTCACTATCGGCACGACCACTGCAAAGGTCTGTGTCAAGTAAGGTGCTTATGTAGCACTCACATCAAAGCCCCCTACCCTTACTATATAGGAGGCAACCCGTCAGGACGCACGGACGTGTCACCCGCTCATGGGGTAGGCGCGATCCGTGCGTCCTTTATTGAGACTGTTGCAAAAGTCAACAGTCTCACAATCTTGCTTGCAAGATTGTCTAGACTTTGCAGAAAGGATGAAGCGCAAGGCGCTGAGGGTGAGGTCTGAAGGGAGCATACCTACGTATGTGACCGAAGCCGAATCCTGAAAGCAACACAGCGATTCGCCTTTATGCAACAGTCTCTTTTTATTATGGCTGTCCGACTACTCGACTTCGACCAATCTACAGTTTCCTACCTATGAAACTCTAGTTTCTTACCTATGAAACTCCAGTTTCTTACCTATGAAACTTTAGTGTCCTACCTATGAAACTCTAGTGTCCTACCTATGAAACTCCAGTTTCACCCACATAAGACTTTTACCGGACAGCAATGTTTTTATGAAAGGAGGGATTAGAGGTTAGAGATTAGAAGACAGAGGCGGGGGATACTGTATCTGAACACTTTTTCGTACCTTTGCCTCTAGAAGTGGATGAGTCACTAGATCGACGCACTCCTAGGCTGTACAGATATTAGTGTTGCACAAGACGATACAGCTTGTATGGAGAGGCTTAGGATCTGCTACGGAGGTAGCTCTGGCTCTGCATCGACCTAGATAATAACGACCGAGCAGAGCGTCCCATATCACACAGGACTGACCCATCACTCAGCCTATTCACACATTACACACCTTACTTAGGTCGACCATCGTGCTAGCCAGCTGTCTCGCCACAGCACCTGCTAGATCGTTGATTCCGTTGCCTCTATCATTTCGCTTATAGCTTTTTCAAAGCTCAGCATGGTAGCCCTTTGCAACAAGCCGTAAGGTGCATTTTATCCAGCTAACATCAGTACATCATGCAGAAGTACACCATCGTAGATCTCAATGGTATGACGGAGGAGCAACTCAAAGAGGTTGCCTCCCAACTAGAGATTACCAAGATGGCCACCGAAAAGAAAGAGGTCATCTACCAAATTCTAGACGCTCAGGCAGAGGCTGTAGCCACCAAGACGGTCGAGCAGCAGAGCAACAAGCGCAAAGAGCGACAGAGCAACTCCCGCAATAACAAAGCAAATAAAGAGGAGAAAAAGGACGCCAAAGACGAGAGCAACAAGCCTGAGCAAAAGAACAAATCAAACTCTCGACAGAACAAGCGCACCGCTAAGGCAGACAAGGCAGACGCAACCAACCAGCCCTCTGAGATAGATCGCCAAGAGGCTATCGCTATCGTCGAGGAGGCTGCCGCTACACAGTCTGAGGAGAAGGGCACTAAGCGCAACAATAACCAGCGCAATAATAAGGAGCGCAACAACCGCAATAACAAGCGTCAGGAGCCTGCCAATCAGTCTGACAAGGAGGACAAGCGTCCTCAAGCTAAGCAAGACGCAGAGGAGCAGCAGGAGGAGACGCCTATGGTCTTTACCCATCCCGATGCTGACTCACTACTAGGCGAGGTGCTGGGCGAGTCTCACAATGATCATAAGGATCACAAAGAGGCAAACGCAGACTCTGACGAGCCTGCACAAAAGGGTAAGCAGCAACACAACAAGAGCAAAGAGCAAGAGGAAGAAGAGACTTCATACGACTTCTCCAATATCCTGACCGCTAGCGGACTGCTAGAGGTGTCGCAAGAGGGATACGGCTTCCTCCGTAGCTCAGATTACAACTACTTCCCCTCACCAGACGACATCTACGTCCCTGCGGACATCATCAAGAAGTGGCACCTCAAGACGGGTGATGTCATTGAGGGTAGCATACGTCCACCGAAGGGTAGCGAAAAGTACTTCCTACTCCAGAACATCCTACTCGTCAATGGTCGCCACCCCAAGGACAATCTGGATCGTGTCTCCTTTGACATGCTGACGCCTCTCTTCCCAGAGGACAAGTTTAAGCTAGAGTCTCAAGGCATCGCAGCTGTCTACGACAAGACCGCCATGCGCATCGTGGATCTGGTCACCCCCATCGGCAAGGGACAGCGTGGACTCATCGTTGCTCAGCCTAAGACCGGTAAGACGATGCTACTCAAGGACATTGCCAATGCGATATCTGCCAATCATCCTGAGGTCTACATGATCATCCTCCTGATCGACGAGCGTCCTGAGGAGGTGACCGATATGGCACGCAATGTCAATGCGGAGGTGGTTGCCTCGACCTTTGACGAGCCTGCTGACCACCACGTGAAGCTCGCTGAGCTAGTGCTCGCCAAGGCTAAGAGTATGGTCGAGAGTGGTCACGATGTGCTCATCATGCTAGACTCGATCACACGCCTCGCACGTGCTTACAATACGGTACAGCCTACCTCGGGCAAGATCCTCTCAGGAGGTATCGAGGCGAATGCGCTGCAAAAGCCGAAGCGATTCTTCGGAGCTGCGCGCAACATCGAGCACGGCGGTAGTCTCACCATCTTAGCGACGGCTCTGACCGAGACGGGCTCTAAGATGGATGACGTCATCTTTGAGGAGTTCAAAGGTGCTGGCAATATGGAGCTACAGCTTGATCGTCGCCTGTCCAACAAGCGTATCTTCCCCGCTATCGACATCCTCGCTAGTAGCACCCGTCGTGATGATCTCCTACTAGACTCGACGACGCTACAGCGCATATGGATCCTACGCAACCATCTATCGGACATGAATACGGTAGAGGCGATGGAGTTCCTCAAGCAGCGCATCGAGCTGACGGAGACCAACTTGGAGTTCCTCGCCTCGATGAACGACTAGGTCCCCGTGAGTCACTAGCCGCCAAAGAGTTAACAACAACTATCCCCACTTCCGCTCCGCACCACATGCTCCAGTTCGTGGAGATTGCTTAACTTTGTGGTGAGGAGCGGGAGTCTTCTACCTCCCCTTCTCAAGGGTGCTACACATGTAGCCTCTCTCGACTCGTAATCATCCACCCTTAGCCTGTACATCTCAATGTATCGCATCGGAGATATCTTAGAGCAAGCTCTACTACTGCACGACTGCGTCGTACTCCCTACGATAGGAGCCTTCATCGTGGAGCAAACGCCTCCACTCTATGACAAGGATCTCAACGTCATCACGCCAGCAGGGCAGCGCATCTCATTCAACGCCTCTCTAGTAGATCGTGACGGCATCCTAGACAGTTGCTACGCACGCACCCTAGGGCTATCTGTACGCAGAGCGCGCCTAGTGGTAGACTCCGACGTGACCGTGATCAGGCACCAGCTATATCAGTCTGGCTCCCTGACCATCGGCTCCAACCTCGGCACCCTCACGCTGCAGAAGAGCGGCGAGCTACTCTTTACTCCCGTACAGGAGCGACAAGGGCTGAGATCGATACACTCTTACGGGCTCTACCCTCAGAGTTGCTTGCTCCCAGCCGTCGCACCCGTCGATCATGTCGCTACGGAGCCTGCCAGTGAGACGAAGAGTGATCGGAAGTATTGGACGATACGTATCAATCGGACTGCGGCTAATTGGGCTGCAGCTGGAGCTATCTGCTTCCTCTGCCTACTACCCATCAGCTCTGACAGTAACCCTGATCGTTACAGTGCGGGCTTCGTCCCCTACGGCTGGCTCGACGAAGCGAGCGTGGTGACGCCAGAGCAAAAGCAAGCCAAGCCCAGCATAGCTCTAGCGCCAAAAGCTGAGACACAGGAAGAGATCGTCTCTACGACTCCTGAGCATGCCGCATCCTCGTCTCTAGTTATCACGCACGACGAGGCTTTACAGCAAGGGAGCCACGCTGTCGTCGTTGGGGTTTTCAAGGGACCCAAGCGTGCAGAGCAATTCATCGAAGAGGCAGCAGCAGACCAGACTCAGGCCGAAGGAATCTCCCTACAGATCATCCAGGAGTCCTCTCGCTGTCTCGTCATCGCAGGCATCAGTTCCTCTGAGGAGCGTGCAGGCGAGCTACGTCGCTCCGTCTCCACGCTATCCAACAGCTTCGCTGGAGCGTGGATCTACGCACTTTAGTAGCGTTTTACCGCCACTACGCGACCACCCAAACAAGTAACTTATATTGAGACTGTTGCAAAAGTCAACAGTCTCACAATCTTGCTTGCAAGATTGTCCAGA
>CAMCJO010000027.1 GCA_945875135.1 uncultured Porphyromonas sp. | reverse complement strand
GATGAAATAAACGACTCTTCTTTCGCTGAAAAACTTTTATCGGACAGCAATAATATTATATGTGTTTGGGCTAGCTGGCGTAGATGGCGTCTAGTCGCTGGCGCAGCGTGTCAATGTCGACGTCAACGTCGATGACTCCGTTTTGCGCTAGAGAGATCTTGCCACGCTCCTCGCTGATGACGATGACGAGACAGTCTGTGGCCTGCGAGAGTCCTAAGGCACTGCGGTGACGTAGACCTAAGTCTTTCGAGAGGTTGGGATCGTTGGAGACGGGGAGGATACAGCCGGCGGCTCGGATATCGTTGTCGACGATGATCATGGCACCGTCGTGGAGCGGGCTGTTTTTGAAGAATATGTTTTCGATCAGACGGGCATTGACATCTGCCTTAAAGACTTCTCCCGTGTGGAGGTAGGCGGTCAGCTCTTGCTTGGCTTGGATAGCAATGAGGGCGCCCACCTTCTTGCGCGCCATATTCATGCAGGCTAGGACGAGTGCTGCGACACAGCGCTGCTCCTCTTGGACACTCTGATCATCCCCCTTGAAGATCTTCCGCAAGAAGCGCCACCTATTGGTACTCCCCAGCGTGATCAAGAAGCGTCTTATCTCCTCCTGAAAGATGATCACCAGGATGAGCATACCCGTGCCGACCAGTTCGTCGAGGATACCCCCCAAGAGGATCATGCCGGCCCACTTGGAGACGATGACCCACACGAGGATAAAGGTGAAGATACCTAAGATCAGCGCTCTCGAGGCGGTCGCTCTCAGTGTCCGATAGACATAGTAGAAGAGGAGTGCCGAGAGGATAATGTCAAAGAGGTCGACAAGCGTAAAGGATAACCAGTCTAGCGTCACAGTCCTAAGTCTCTAAGCGTGATAGTTAATGGATCTCTAGCGGTCTCTGCCAGTGGGTGTAGCTACTCGCTCCTGTAGCGTCGGGGAGGTGCTTGCGGATCATGTCGGTCACCTTGATCGCCTCGATAGCGAGACGTACGTCGTGGGTGCGGATGATCTGTGCGATGCCCTCCATCAGAGCGTAAGTATGTAGCACATTGGTCGCATCGCCTGAGTGCATGGCATCGGCTCCGATGACCGTCTGCACCATACGCTTGCGGGAGAAGCCGACCAGCACGGGTTCGGCAAACTCTTGTAGCGCCTCCCGCTGATGCGTGAGCAGGCGGTAGTGGTCGTCCATGCTTTTGCTAAAGCCATAGCCTGGGTCGAGGATTACATCCTTGACACCACAGTCGTGAAGCTGCTCGAGACGACGTCGGAAGTAGTCCGCTACGCACACCTCGACCGAGGGCTTGTAGTCTACCACCTGATGCATCCCCTCGACATTGTGCTCTAGGTGCATCAATATGTAGGCGACGCCCAGCTCTCCCACGGTGCTGTACATCTGCGCATCGGCCTGACCGCCCGATATGTCGTTGATGATCTCCACGCCATACTCCTCGACGCACGCTTTCGCCACGTCAGCTCGGTAAGTATCCACCGAGATAGGCAGGTCGGGAGCTTCGGCACGGATGATCTCCAGTGCGTGGCGCAGTCGGCGTAGCTCCTCCTCGCCATCGACTAGCTCGCCTCCCGGACGTGTCGAGCAGGCGCCAATGTCGATGATCCGCCCTCCCTCCTGGACGATCTCGTGGGTACGCTCAGCGATCGCCTCGGCGGTCTGCTTGCGACTACCCGCATAGAAGGAGTCGGGCGTCACATTGAGGATGCCCATCACGGCAGGCTCCGACAGGTCGAAGGCGTGGCCCCCTAGATTGAGTATGTAAGACATAAGCGTGTCAGGTCTTGTTGGGTTGTTTTGATCGCTCCCCGTCACCTACTGAGGGGTAGGGGCGAGGAGCGGGTTGCTTTTAGCGATTAAAGTTTAGCTTGGCGCATATCCTTTGACTCTGCCAGGGCTTTGTGGAAGGCGAAAGCCTTTTCCAGACAAACAGGTGTCTGTCCCTCCGAAGCCTGAGCTAGATAAGCGCGTAGCAGTGGACGGTAGTCGGGATGGGCGCAGTTCTCTATGATGCGCTCCGCACGCTGTCGTGGAGAGAGCCCACGGAGGTCGGCGATACCATACTCAGTGATGAGGACCTTGACCGAGTGCTCGGTGTGATCCACGTGGCTCACCATCGGCACGATAGCGCTGATGGCACCGCCCTTAGCGGTCGATGGCGTGGTGAAGATAGAGATGTAACCGTTGCGGGTGAAGTCGCCCGAGCCACCGATACCATTCATCATCTTAGTGCCGAGGACGTGTGTTGAGTTGATGTTGCCATAGATGTCCGCCTCGAGAGCGGTATTCATGGTGATGACCCCGAGGCGGCGTACGATGCCTGGGTTGTTGGAGTACTCCTCCGGGCGCAAGAGTAGCTTGTCCTTGAAGAAGTCCCAGTTCTGATAAATGTCTAGGATGACGTTACGACTGACTGAGAGCGAGCAGCCCGAGGCAAACTTAACGCGACCCTCCTTCATCAGCCCAATGACGGCATCCTGGATCACCTCGGTGTAAACCTCAAAAGGTGGAATCTTAGGACTCTTGCCTACGGAGGCTAGAACCGCATTGGCGATATTGCCTACGCCACTCTGTAGCGGGAGGAACTCACGAGGGATGCGTCCCGTGCGGATCTCCTCCTCGAGGAACTTCGTGACATTGTCCCCAATCGCCTGCGTCACCTCATCAAGCGGCGCAAAGCCTCCGTCATCGTTTGGCTCGCTGGTCTTGACGACCGCTACGACCTTCTTCGGGTCGAGCTGTACGTAAGGCTTGCCGACGCGGTCAGAGGGCTTGTAGATAGGTAGCTCGCGACGTGCGGGCGGGTCGAGAGGCTCCGCGATGTCGTGGAGTCCACGTATCTTGGCGGGGTGACGGTCATTGATCTCAACGATGATCCGGTCTGCGAGGCGGCAGATGGTGGGTAGGATACCGACGCCCGTGGTGGGTACCAGCTGACCATCTTCCGTTAGCTCAGCAGCCTCGACGATAGCTACGTCGATCTTGCCAAAGAAGCCAGCACGCAGCTCCTGCGCCAGCTGCGAGAGGTGCATGTCGCAGTAAGCTACCTCACCGCTATTGATCTCGGCACGTAGGTCTTTGTTGGACTGATAGGGTGCTCTAAACTTGATCGCGTGAGCACGTGCTAGGGCTCCATCGAGGCGGTCGCCTGTCGATGCTCCCGTGAAGACGCTTATGCGGAAGGGCCTCCCCGCTGCATGCTCCTCCTCGGCGTAATGAGCTATGGCTTGTGGCACTACCTTAGGACAACCAGCAGGCGTAAAGCCACTAAAGCCTACCTGATCGCCATCGTGAACTAATCTCGCTGCCTCTTCGGCAGTCATGATTGGGTAAGACATACTATATATTGGGTTAAGTGTTTGTGCTATAAGAGCCCGCCACCGCCTCACTGCGGTAGCGTTTCTCAAAGGTACGGAAAAAAGAGATTGGCTGTTAGCTATTAGCTAGGGATACTAGTGGCACTAGTAGCACTAGAGGCACTAGCACTCCGATCACTCTAGCTAAAGGCCAACAGCCAAAGGCTAGAACTGGAAGTAGATAAAGGGTTGCACACCACTGCTCTGGAACTGGACGACAAGCAGCACGACGAGGGCGAAGAGGAGCGCCTGACCGACGAGCGGCATGCGGCTGATGCTACGCTCGATGGGACGAAAGGCGCGCTGCGGAACGAAGTGGGCTACGAAGCCTAGCACGATCAGCGTCACGACGAGCCAGTAGCCCTCGAGGAATTGCGGGATGATCTCGGGGTGGAACTCGTGCCGTATCATCTCAAACATTTGCCCGATGCCCTCCATCGTCGGCATACGGAAGAATATCCAGGCGAAGCAGACGAAGTGGAAGGTGATGAACATGCCTAGGTAGCGTCTGAACCGCCCCATGGCGGCTCCGTCGGGGCGTGCCCAGGGGCAGATCTGCATATAGAGCTTATGCAGGGCAAGTGCTGCACCATGCATACCGCCCCAGAGGATGAAGCGCAGGCTGGCTCCGTGCCACAGCCCACCGAGGAGCATCGTGATCAGAAGGTTGAGATAAGTGCGCAGGCGACCACGACGACTTCCCCCGAGCGGTATGTAGAGGTAGTCTCGCAGCCAGGAGGAGAGGGAGATGTGCCAGCGTCGCCAGAACTCGGTGATGGTAGCGGAGCGGTAGGGCGAGTCGAAGTTGATGTTGAAGCGAAAGCCGAGCCACAGCGCGATGCCGATAGCCATGTCGGAGTAGCCGGAGAAGTCGCAGTAGATCTGCAGTGCGTAGCCGTAGATAGCCATAAGGTTTTCGAAGCCACTGTAAAGGGTAGGGGCGTCGAAGACACGATCCACAAAGTTGAGTGAGATATAGTCGGAGATGATCGCTTTCTTGATCAGTCCCGAGAGGATCAGGAAGAGTCCCTCGCCAAACTCCTTTTTGGTGACCCATACGGGCTTGTAGATCTGCGGGATAAAGTCTTTGGCACGTACGATAGGCCCCGCCACGAGCTGAGGAAAGAAGGAGACGTAAAAAAGGTAGTCTATCCAGCGTCTCAGCGGACGTATCTCGCCTCGATATATGTCGATGACGTAGCTGAGCGACTGGAAGGTGAAGAAGGAGATGCCGACGGGGAGGAAGATGTCGAGCGGCCCTAGCTGTGTCGTGCTTATCTCGGTGAGTCCGACTAGTCCACCGATCCACTGTACGAGCGGGGTGAAGAGCTCGAGGAGGAAGTTGGTATACTTAAAGTACCCGAGCATTCCGAGGTTGAAGCAGAGGGAGAGGGTGAGCCAGCGGCGCTTGACTTTGCGCTCTGGGGCAGCTGCTATGAGGTGCCCGATGATGAAGTCGACCGTGGCGGTCATGATGAGGATCATAGCGTAGTAGCCGCTGCTCTTGTAGTAGAAGAAGAGCGAGAAGCAGACTACATAGATGATCCGTGCCAACGTGTGCCTACGCAGCAGGTAGTAGAGCGGCAGGAAGAGCAGGAAGAGGCCCAGAAAGAGTCCACTATTGAAGAGCATTGGCGCGGAGCTATCGTAGGTGAGTAGCTCGGCAGCTCGTGAGAGATAGGGGGTGAGCATACGGAGGTTAGTCTTCGGAGGCTTGAGAGGTGACGTGGGGGGAGCGTTGGCACCACTGCTTATAGTCGTCTTGAAGGGCTGTGGCAATCGCCTCGCCTACCTTGTTATAGCCAGCAACGGTCAGGTGGACGCGGTCTCCTGAGAGGATGCCACTAGAGAGCAACTGCGCTGCACCCGCCGCTCCACCGAAGTGGGCGAAGAGATCGATGTAGCCACACCCCAGCTCCCGAGCTTGCTGCTGTAGCTCATCGGCTATGAGCTGGCAGTTGGCATTAGCGCGATAGGTGGTGCGGTAAACGGTGCGACGACGCTTACGCTTGCCACGACGCCTTTTGTGAGCTGTGCGGATCTTCTGATAGTTGGCAAGAGGCGAGGTGAGGACGATGGCGCAGTCGGGGTTGTTCGCTTGGAGCCTGTGTACTAGTCGAGCGACCTCCGCGCCAAAGTTGTTGCGATCGAACTGCCGTGCGAGCGACTCATTGGTACCCAGCGAAAGGATAATCAGCCGAGGACGCAGGGTGGCAACAGAACTGGTGAAGCTTCCCTTGCTGTAGGTGTAGTAGGTCGCACCATTATAGCCGATCGTGTGGACGAGTGCGCCGCCGCTACTGCGCTCTAAACTAGCACCATACCAGATGGTCGAGGCGGGAGCGATCACCTCGGCTGAGCTAACGTAACGACCCACGAGGAGCGTGTCGGTGACGATCTGCTCGGTGGTCAAGGTGTCGTGAGCGATAGCGCTGGAGTTGCCGCCAGACAAGGTGAAAGGTTGCGTTCCCCGCTGTCGGTAGATGACGATGCGGTCGAAGGTTTGCTCGCCACCGCACTGCAGAGTATAGGTGACGGCACTACTGGCTCTCGTCTGTAGCACCATGCCCGTAGGACTCTCCCGATCGTAGTCTCTCTGAGTGATCTTAACTCCCGACGTGCCAGCTGAGGAGGCTCGTATCACCGTGTGGATGGGAGGATTGGTGCCCAACAGGCGAAAAGGACCTACCCAGCCGAGCCCGCCATTGCCCCAATGCTGCGTAAAGGATTGACGGATCGGCATGGTGAAGTGTCCCGCCTGTATGTGCGAGTCACCCAGATGGATGATCGAGACAGTCTGCCCAGTTGTCTTAGCCTCGTCACAAGCGGACCAAAGTTTATCGAGGTAACCGTCGGGGGCTACGAGCTGTGGCACCCGCTGTGCCATAAGCGTCTGCGCCATAAGAAGTAGGCTCCCTATGATCGCACATCGGATCCGTATCCATCTACTCTTCATCATCACCGATCAGATCTGCTGTGAGTAACTTAGCGAGCTGCCGCCCACCTGCCATAGAAATGTGGGTGTAGTCTTTTGCCGCCCAGCCTTTGTCCACAAAGCCTTTGATGCCGCCGAGCGAAGCCATCGCCTCATGCGTATTCCAAAAGAGGAGTCCGTAGCGCTGCGCCAAGCGATGCTGTATGCGGATCACACGAGCCACGCCATTGAGCGGGTGGATCTCTCCCTCACGCAGCGTGGCGCGGTCGGAGAGCGACATGAGTAGGATGGTGGCGTTCGGGTAGAGCTGCTGAATATGCTCGATGCTCTTAGCCATAGCAGCGTAGTACCAGTCGTAGCTGTCGTTATTATCCTCAGCGCTCACCACGTTTAGTCCATAGGAGAGGATGATCAGGTCGTAGGGGCGGAAGCGTGAGAGCTGCGTCGTCAGGGCTGAAGAGACAGCATTGAGCTTTGCGCCAGAGGAGCCACGGAGACTGTAGTTGTCCACAGCGACGCCCGTCGCGCCGTCAAAGCAGACCCCATAGAAGCGTGTGCCATCGCCTCCCTCGGTGGCTAGCTCAAGTCGCTTGACGCTCCTCTGTGGCAGGGTGTACTCGGCCATTGCTCCGTGGCTGGCGGGTAGCTCGGCACGTTGCTGCTCGCCACCATTGATGCCATAGGTGATCGCCACCGGGATCGAGTCGCTCACGTAGTGGAGCGTCACACGGTCGGCGGCACTCTTTAGCTTGTAGCTTGTGGAGGCGGCAGCGGTAGCTGTGGCAAAGGTTTCGGCTAGTGTAAAGAGGGAACGAGACTTACTCTTATTGGCTGAGGTCTCCTGCCAAGCTCCCTCGAAGCGTTGCTGGATGCTTTGCCTAAAGCGAGCCACTGGCGAGGTGAGCGGTACGTAGCCCACGCCTTGCCCGCCATAAGTCTGCTGGAGTGCCTGACGAAAAGGTGCCACCAAGATGTCGCCCTCTATAAAGGAGTCCCCGACGAAAGCGATACGTACCGCCCTCGAGCGTCCCTCCCGTAGTGCAGCGCGTAGACGGCGCAACGCACTCTGCCCCTCAGAGTAGTCTACCAGACGGCTGGAGATCTCTAGCGGAGGAAGCGTGTCTATCGCAACTTGCGTACGATTGGTCGAGTCTCCTATTGCGCTAGTGGAGCCCTCCAGAGCATCTTTCGGATCAAATGGATTGTCAGATTCGTCTAGGGGTATGGAGAGCGTCTCAGACGACTGGGTCGCTGTCGTGTCGAGGAGATCACTTAGCGGGTTGAATCCCTTGAAGTGGTAGCCCGCGATAGGGCCGACAGCGACGAGTAGCTCCGAGAGTCCATACGCTAGCAGACCGCCAACGAGGAGTAGCAAGAAGCTACGGTAGAGATGATTCTTTCTTTTCATGAGCTATGCGAGAGCCTACCTCGGGAGTCAATCAGTGCTTGGCGTCTCTTCTATCCTCAGCCTCTTTGCGCCGCGCCTCTTGGAGTAGCTTGTCCGCCTCAACGAGCTGATCGTAAAAGTGTACTCCGAAGGCTGCTATCAGCGGCTCGCGTACGAACTGGTAGACCTTGATGCCGAGCTTGCGACCTCGCTCCACAGCCGCCTGACAGATGTCCCAGCGGTCGTAGTGTAGTGACGAGAAGTACTTGAACTGACGCACACGGATCGGGTAGAGACGACAGCTGATCGGCTTCTCTAGCTGAACCTCGGGATGGGTCGAGGCATACCACTCGATGGCGCAGCGCACCCCTTCGGGCGGTGTGGGGTGGAGTGTGAAGGCGCAGTTCTCATCGTTGACCACAGAGAGTACTCGCTCGCCAGTTATGTCCGTGTAGCTCACCCCCTGATGATGGATCAGCTCACACGCCTCGGGGGCTAGGTGCGGCTCAAGGAGCGAGAGGTGACGTTGATAGCTCTGGCACTCACGCTCTGTGGCAGGAGGTCCCGCATCGCCATGCACACAGCAAGCACCACGGCATGCGGCGTAGTCGCAGGCGAAGCACTCCTCAAGGATCTCAAAGCTCACCACTTTGTCATCGATCTGTATCATAGCTCTGTGGGCGTTAAGGTTATCATCAAGGCTTTTCCCTCGCCCGGTGCTACCCGTATCGGGAGCGTCTCAGCGGGGAGCAGTAATGCTTCGTGGGGAACTAGTTGCCAATGCTCTGTGTCTTCACCGCTTAGTACCAAGCTCCCAGAGATACCGACAAGGATCGCACAGCTTGTGCCATCGGTTGTGATGAGCTGAGATGAGTCTGGTGTGGCTATCACCTCGTGACAGACGAAGCGTGGCGCACCTAAGGGCAATTGGCGAGCGTCTAGCTTATGTGGCTCTAGTGTCGCACTGCGGAGTGCCTCCTCGATGTGTAGCGTTCGCTTGGTACCCTCGTCGTCTACTCGATCGTAGTCGTAGAGACGATAGGTCGTGTCGCTCGTGTCCTGCACCTCGATCAGCATCGATCCAGCCCCTAGTGCGTGGATCGTGCCAGCCAGTAGGGCGATAGCTTCTCCAGGTCTCACAGGCTCCCAGTGCAGGTAGTGCATCAGATCACCACGCTCGATGACAGAGCGCAAGGCGTCGGCCGTCATCGGCTCGGTCAGTCCGAGACAGATGCGGCTCGTTGGCTCCGTCTCTAGAAAGTACCAGATCTCATCCTTGCCACCCTCCTCTGGCGAAGGGTGTACCTGTACAGAGAGATCTGTCGCTGCGTCTAGCAACTTGATCAATAAGGGGAAAGCTCCGCCACATCGTGCCGTCTGTCCTGGTCCTAGTAGGCGATCGCCATATCGAGATACCAAAGCGTCTAGCGAAGCTCCCTCATAGTCGGCACCCTCTATGGGTGTCTCCTGCCCAGCCAGTGCTGAGAGTAGCCACACCTCGCCGATCTGCTTGTCGCCACCCATAGGGGCAAGACGATCTCCACCCCATATCTTGTGATAGTATTGGGGCGTACAACGTATCGGTGTGAGCTTACGAGACATATATATAATAGGAGAGCTGTAGCTATGGTTACTTCTCTTCGTCCTCAGAGTGTTCTAAAGCACGACGCTCCTGCTCAGTGCGGTAGTTCCTATGCCATATCCAGGCGAGGAGTGCGATCACCACAAGCGTGCCGATGCTGGAGCCTACACGTATCCAGTCAAAGGGGGCACGCTGCAGGATCCAAACCCACACGTTGAGGGCGATCCACCAGATGAGGAGGAAGTAAAGCTTGAGGCGATCTCTACGAGACATGGCTAAGCCTTCTTCTCCGGTGGCACCTGACGTACGTAGTGTGCCATTTCGTGGGGGATGATCATCGATAGCTCCATAAAGCCAGCGTACTCGCCATTTTCGTACCACGGGATCTGATAGATGAGCTTCTTCTTGTCGCCCTTTGTGATGGTGTAGACATGCTTTGTCTGGTGCGCCATCATGTCAGCGAGCAGCGAGCGTGCTGGCTCTGGGTGGCAGTCGAGGACATTCTTGCCGATCAAGCTTTGCCCTGGCTTAAGATTGACCTGACGCGACTGCTCATTCATCTCTATAATGCGCCCTTCACGGTTACAGATCGTGACCGCTACGTCGGCCTCTTCAAAGAATGGTATCATGTGATTGGGACTCTAATTAGTCGTGATGGTAAGGCTCTCCCCGCAGTATCGTACAGGCACGATAGATCTGCTCGACGGCAAAGAGACGCACCATCTCATGCGTCAGAGTCAAGCGACTGAGCGACCAAGCCTGCTGCCCGTAGCGCTGCTTAAAATCAGGCGTAAAGCCATAGGGCCCGCCCACCACTAGGAGTAGTCGCTTAGCACCGCTATTCATATAGCGTTGCAACTGCTCCGCCCACTGACGACTCGTGTACTCCTTGCCACGCTCATCCAGCAGAACCACCAGATCACTCGGCGTGATCACCGAGGCGATAGCCTCGCAGGTTGCCTGTTGCTGATTTGCTATGGAGGCTTGCTGCTTGCGCCGCTTAGGGTCGGGCAAGACCTCTATGTCGAAAGGTATATACCCACCGATACGCTGCCGATACTCCTCGATGAGGCGGTGTAGCTCTGGCGAAGAGGTCTCACCCACTACGAGGAGTGTCGTGCGCATACGATGCAGAGATAGCTCTTAGAAAGGTAGGTCGTCAGCGTTGTCACCAGCAGTTGGGTCAAAAGAACCGCCAAACTGGTTTTGCGCCCCAGCCTCAGGAGCTTGCGAAGCGAAGCCCGTGCTAGGAGCTGATGCTGCATCGCCCTCTACGTAGGGAGCTTTGCCTGCAAAGGGGTCAGCCTCAGGCGCAGCTGCAGTCTTGTCTACCTTGGAGACGCTGTAAGCGGTCACGTCTGTGTACCAGCGCTCCATATACTCACGGCTCTCTACGTCAAAGCGCACCTCAACGAAGTCACCCTCAGTGAGTGCATACTCGTCGATACGATTATTCCAAATGTTGAAGCAGATGGTGCGTGGGTACTGGGAGTCAGTCTCAATGACAAAAGCACCCTTGCGCCAAGCGTTGCCCGCCTTGCTGACACCCTCTTGTACAGGGAGAACGCGTATGACGGTGCCTCTTGCGATAAGTGGGTTGGGACGGTTATTGTTGCTGTCCATATCTAGTCTATAAGTGGTTAGTTATTAGTCAATAGTTGTTTGTAGTTATCGGAGTGTCGGAGCAAATCCAATGATCTCTCTGACCTCCTCGATGGTCTTGCGAGCACTTTCACGCGCCTTCATAGCACCCTCGGTAGCTACTCGGTGTAGCTGCTCCTTGTCGCTAGAGAGCTCTACGATGCGCTCCCGGATGGGTGCTATCGCAGTAAGCAGGTCAGCTGCTAGCTGCTTCTTCAGATCGCCGTAGCGTATGGAGCAGTCCGCATAGGACTGGCGAAAGTGTGCCACCGTCTCAGGCGTGGAGACCAGATCCATAATGGTGAAAAGGTTCTCCACCGGCTCCGAGGGCTTGCTGTTTGGCTCCGTAGGACCGGCATCCGTGACGGCGCGCATCACCTTCTTCGTGATCGCCTTGTCATCTTCGTAGAGGTAGATTGCGTTGCCCTCACTCTTGCCCATCTTGCCGGAGCCGTCGAGTCCCGGCACCTTGATCGGCTTAGACATAGCGGTCCACGAGGCAGGCTCTGTGAAGTACTCCACGCCGTAGATCGTATTAAAGCGACGAGCGAAGCGACGCGCCATCTCCATGTTTTGTTCCTGATCCTTGCCCACAGGCACCTTGACGGCACGCTGCAGTAAGATGTCAGCCGCCATGAGCGTCGGGTAGGTGAGCAGACCAGCATTGACATTGTCCGGCTGCTTACGAGCCTTCTCCTTAAAGGTGGTGGTGCGCTGTAGCTCGCCCAGATAGGCGTTCATGTTTAGGTAAAGGTATAGCTCCAGCACCTCAGGCACATCGCTCTGACGGTAGAGGACCACCTTGCTTGGGTCAAGCCCACAAGCTAGGTACTCCGCGAGGATCGTGTCTGTATCCTGCACGATATCTCCCGGGTGTGGATGCGTGGTCAGCGAGTGCCAGTCTGCGATAAAGAAGTAGCAATCATACTGCTCCTGCATCTCTAGGAAGCTACGCATAGCCCCATAGTAGTTGCCTATATGTAGATGACCGGTAGGTCGGATACCACTGACGACTCGTTCCATACTGATTCTGTTCACTCTTTAATTATATAGCTGTAGCACAAAGGTAGTACTTTTTGCGCTCTCTGCACTTCATGCGCTCCCAAAACAAACGTAGGGAGTCTGCATAGCATCTCCCTACATCAAGGTGTGGTGACTCGGGTGGGATTCAAACCCACGACCTTCAGAACCGGAATCTGACGCTCTATTCAGCTAAGCTACC
>CAMCJO010000026.1 GCA_945875135.1 uncultured Porphyromonas sp. | reverse complement strand
TCTCTTGATTATTCTGCTGCTACTGCTTGAGTACCACGTATCTGCTCTATGTAGGGCAGGTACTCATGGATAGAGCTCCAAAGCATGTTGTTGACACCATTGCTCGTGAGCGTACCGCCTGAGATACCATCCACGTAGTCTTGGTCGGCAAGTGTCCGGCCATGCTTGACTACTGCGATAGACTTAAACTGCCCGTCATAATAGAGTTGCTTGCCGACGAACTCCTTTGAGAAGTGCTTCGTAGCGATCTCTGCACCCAGTCCTGGAGTCTCACCAGCGTGCGAGAAGTCGGTACCATAGACGGTAGATCCGTCTGCCTGCACAGCTAGAAAGCCCCAGATGGCTCCCCATAGACCGGCTCCATCCATCGGAAAGATGTAGAGCTGCTGCCCCTCGACCTCTGCCACATAGATAGGGAGTCCGAGTGAAGGGTCTTGCTGACGGAGCTTAAACTGATTGGCCGTGTTCATCTGAAAAGCTTCATTCTGCGCAATCTGATCTCCCTCAAATGTAGCAATCACTTCACCCTGACCATTGACCAGTAGCTCTTGCTTGATCACCTTCGTATAGGTGGGGATGACTTGATCTTTGGTAGGCTCCAGATGTACAGCACGTAGTATCTGCTGCATCTTGTCGATGCGCTCATTCTCCTGCTGCGGCTTGCGTAGAGCCACAGCGGTCAGTGCTAGAGCTATTGCGACTACGACCACCATAATGGCTGCGTAGAGGATCGTGTAGGTATTACTATCTCTATTCATAGTCGTAAGGAAGATCAATGTTTAGCTGCCGTTGCCCAGCGCTTCTTGCGCTTAGCGACGTTTTTGTTTACTACCACATAGTCGATGAGCGGTGCGAAGACGTTCATCAGCAAGATAGCGAGCATCATACCCTCTGGATAACCTGGGTTGAGGACACGTATGAAGACGCACATGACACCCACGAGGAGACCATAGATCCACTTACCCGTCTCGGTACGAGCCGAGGTGACAGGATCGGTCGCCATAAAGACAAGACCGAAAGCAAAGCCACCATAGAGCAGGTGATGCGTGATGTCGAGCTGCATGGCAGCAGTCGTGCCGATAGCGTTGAAGAGGAGCGTCATCAGAGCCGCACCTACTACACCACTCACGATGATCTTGTAGCTTGCCACGCCCGTCCAGATCAGTAGGATAGCTCCGAGTAGGATCGCAAAAGTCGAGACCTCGCCGATACTACCAGGGATAAAGCCCCAGAAAGCATCCCATAGTGAGGAGGGCTCACCAAGCGTATTCACGATCGTGGGGAGCGTATCGCCAGCCGTAGCCACCTGACCCAAGGGGGTAGCCCCTGAGAACCCATCGACAGCAGCCGTAGCCATATCGCCACCGCCACCGAAGCCAAAGATAGGCTCCGTGCGGACGAACACCTTGTCACCTGTCATAGCTGCTGGATAGGCGAAGAAGAGGATGGCACGGGTGACCAGAGCCACGTTGAAGACGTTGTAACCCGTACCGCCGAAGACCTCCTTGGCGAAGATTACCGACATGGCGACAGCCACAGCGATCATCCAGAGGGGTGTATCTACGGGCACGATCATCGGGACCAGCATACCTGTCACAAGGTATCCCTCTTGTATCTCCTCGTGCTTCCACTGAGCTACAGTAAACTCGATACCCAGTCCCACTACGTAGGAGACTACGATCTTAGGCAGTACTGCTAGGAAGCCAAACCAAAACATTGACCAGAAGCCAGCCGTCTGACCGATCGCGATGAAGTGCTGGAGTCCCACATTGTACATACCAAAGAGTAGCGCAGGCACTAGTGCTAGCACCACGGTACTCATGACACGCTTGCTATCTATCGCATCATGTACATGCACGCCCCCTCGTGGAGCCGCCGTTGTGTGCGGCACATAGAGGAAGGTCTCAAACCCGTCAAAGAGCGAGTGAAACGCATGCAGCTTACCCCCAGGCTCAAACTGAGAGCGTCGCTTGTTGAATCTATCTTTTAGTGACATATAATATAGTAGTCATAGTCCATAGCCTTACGGAGACGGAGCTTTCCCCCCCCGAGAGGCTATTTTTTTAGTTCATCTCTTTATATAGTAGGTCTAGACCTTGACGCACGATGTGCTGCAGCTCCATCTTGGAGGTGTCGACGAACTCGCACAGGGCAAAGTCCTCGGGAGCCACCTCGTAGATGCCTAGCTCCTCCATCTTATCAATGTCAAAAGCTATAATCGCCTTCAGCAGATACTCCGCATGGATATCTAGCGGGAAGACGCTCTGCAACTCATGACTCATGATCATCGCACGCTTGCCACCCTTGAGGCGAGCATCCAGCGTATAGTGCTTGCGAGGCATGAGCCAGCTGAGATAAGTACGGCTCTGGCTAAACTCACCGAAACGAGGCATAGCCCATCCGAGCAACTCATCACGATCAGACCCATCAGGGATCACCGTGATCTGGTCGCAACTCATCGGTAGGAAAGGACGCTCCTCCGTAAGCTGTATACCTGTCAGCACATCGCCTGCGATGATACGCGTCTTGCAACCATCCTGAACCAGCTTGCCCAGACTCTCTATACGGCAGCCTGGCTGTATATCCATATAGCCATGCTCTGCAGCGTGACTACCCGTGATGGCAATGCGACGGCTGTAGTCCACATGACCCGTCATCAGGAGACGACCGATGAGTACTACATCTGTAGCACGAAGTGTCCAGACTGTCTCTCCCTTGTTAATAGGAGCTACGTGGTTGATCAGCACCCCCACATTACCAGCAGGGTGTGGCCCTCGTACCTCTACGCTCTCCACCTCTGCAGGGAGCGTCAGCGGGCAGTCGTGTGCGACACCTACGTAAACCTTGCCAGTTGTAAGACGTGCCAAGGCGCGTAGCCCTAGGCGTAGCTCCTCCTCACGTCCCTCCAGTAGATAGTCTATCTCAGGAGCTAGCGGAGCAGTCAGATGTGCTGTGACAAATATATCTCGTGGTGCGATCGTAGGATCAGCAATGCGATCGTAAGGCCTCTGACGTATGAGCGTCCATAGGCCAGACTCTAGTAGCAGAGCTTGTAGCTTGCTTGCCTCACCGTCGAGTAGTCCCTCTACGGCAAAGGTACGCTGTGCCTGACTCTCATCTGGGCGTATCTCTACGCTCATTATTTTACGCTTAGCACCTCGATTGATCGCGACCAGCTCACCACTGACGGGTGCTGTAACCCAAACCTCTGGGTACTGCTTATCGTAGACAATCGGGTCGCCAGCCTCCACATGATCTCCCACATGCACCTTCATCTTGGGCGTCAGCCCAGGCACATCATCGGGCACCCATGCATAGGTGGACGATGCTCCGCCAGAAGGTGTAGTCAGGAGGGTACGGGGCGCAGTCCCATTTAGTTTGAGATCCAAGCCTCGCTTGATAGTTATCGTTCTTGCCATGACGATCTCTCTTTAGAATCCAACAATTGGTGCAAAAGTACTCATTTTATTTGGGACTAGCCCACTTTAGGTAGAAAAACTTCTGGCTGACCTCTTATCGTCATCATTGGCTACCCCACGAGACGCTCTTTTTCGTCTCACAGAGGCAATCTCTACGTGGCTATTTCCAAATTCCTCCGTGGCTACAATGCAAAACAAGAAGCCCCCGAGATAATCCACCAGTGTGGAGATATCTCGGGGGCTATCTTTTATTATTAGGATCTCTTGCGATGCTTTAGCTTGTCAGCTAGTCATCTATGTACTAACGATGAGGACGGGGCATCGCCGAGCCTCCTGTCTATAAATTTACCAGTTAGGAATAAGCTCCTTATTGGAAAAACGATCCTGAAGTGGGAACTCCCAAATGAACATCTTATCCGTGTGAGACTTCTGGAGATCAAGGCTCTTTTCGTGGAGAGCTCCAGGCTCATCTGCTAGAGCTCCCTGTGCGGACTTGTCTCTACGATCTAGATCTACCTGCCAGCGCTTGAGATCGTTCATGCGGGTTCCCATACCGACCATCTCACGTGTACGCTCATTCATGACAGCCTGCTTGATCTGATCCTGCGTTGTAGCCTTGAGTGGATCACCTAGACCACGAGCCATGCGAAAGTCCTGTAAGGTCGCCTTAGCACCAGCTACATCACCACTCCAAGCCTCAGCCTCAGCCTTGATGAGCCAAGCCTCTGCTATATCAAAGAGGTGTGTCGTATGAGCATAACTAAAGAGATTCTTCGTACGATCCTGATCAAGGTCTGGATTGCCTCTAAACTTAGAAACAAATGTACCTGCATAGTTTTTGGTGTCAAGGCAGATTACTCCAACGCCATTAGGACCTGAATTGCTAGAACTCTCGAACCAATTCAAGTAACGCCAGTCCTTACCATCTTGAGGTACATCTGTATCAATAGGCTTGTTGTACAAGTCGAGTAAATACTGAGATGGTAGCCATACGGGTATTGCGAACTCTGCATCACGACCGTCGCTAAAAGCTCCCTTAATGTAGCGAAGCCCACTTAGTACTCCTCCGACGCGACCCACCTTCTTATTGGCGTAGGTCTTGATCATAATCTCCGTAGAGGTCTCGTACTTCCAAATGTTCTGAAGAGCCGTCTTGTCCTTAGGATTGTCTTGAGGAGCGACACCCTGCGTAGAGAGGGGGTAGTTATCGATGAACTTATCAACCTCTGCGATAGCCTCCTGATATCTGTGCATCTCAAGTAGTATGCGAGCGCGTATAGCGTAAGCATAGTCATCAATGAGATAGCAGGGTATTCCATCCATCTGGAGATCATTATAGGCAGCTTTGGTAGGTAGCGCCTTAGCAGCGGCCTCTAGCTCAGCTAGACACCACTCATAGACCTCCTTTTGAGTCGCACGCGCCTTAGGAGTCTCATTAAAGAGTGGGTCATACTTCTTCATCATAACGATACCTAGATCACCACCATCGTTGGCATCATTGTAGCGCTTAGAGAAGCGGAGCATCAGACGATAGTGAGCCAAAGCACGGAAGGTGCGAGCCTCTGCTATATAGGTCTCGATGTTTATCTTGTCCTCATCTGATAGACTCTTCATAAGCTCCTCATTTGCCTTAAACTCCTCAGTACGCATAATGAAGTAGTTGGCATCCTTGATGAGTGTACTGTAAGAGCCGAAGTATGCAGCTATCTCATCAGCGTTACGTAGCAACTGATCATCCCAATCGTAAAACTTGCCATTGCTTCCATCGTCACGAAAGTTGACGAGGTTGTAAAGGTCAGCTTGATAATCACCAAGGACCAAATTGCTTGGGGACTCAGCTCCTCTGACTGTTTTAAACATAGCCTCACGTGTCCACTTGACATCTTGCATCGTCTTGAACTCAGTCTGCGCCTTATTGCCCTCGGGGATATACTCTACTTTACAAGCAGCGAGAGCAAATAGCGACACAAGCAAGAGACCTAGGGTCTTAATATGTTGTTTCATACTATATTTTCTATTATAAGGTGATTGAATAGTCTTCGCTTAGAATGTGATCTGAAGACCTCCTACATACTGGCGGGTATTAGGATAGCTATTCATAGACAAGTTAGTACCAGCCTCTGGGTCAAATCCACTATACTTAGTAAAGGTGAGTAGGTTACGCCCTGTCACATAAACACGAACACCTGAGATGACACCGATCTTCTCAAACCACTCACTAGGTAGTGCGTAAGAGAGACGTACGTTTTTCAAGCGAAGGAATGAAGCATTCTCTATGAGGCGAGAGTCGAAAGCGATCTGCTCACCAAACTTAGGCACATCGGTGTTAGGCTTATCCTTTGTCCAAGCGTCAAGGACCTTGCGACTCTTATTGCTAGAGAGGAAGTCTGCACTTAGATTCTCTGTAAAGTAGCGGTCATTGTTCATCATATACTTACCTACGTTGAACGACCAGTCAATATCCAATGCTAGACCCTTCCAGCTGGCTCCCATAGAGAAACCACCATTGAATGGAGCGCGGAACTTCTTGCCAGAAGCACGAAGGAGCTTATCCTCCTCGTAATTCTCCGTAACACGATCCTCTGAGATGTTGCCATGCTCATCAGGTAGATACCAGCGCTGCTTACCAGTCTCGGGGTTGACACCAGCGTACTCAGCAACGAGGAATTGCTCAGCCTCACCTTTCTTGTATACAAGTGTATATCTCGGACGCTTATACTCCTCTAGATCATAAAACAGCTTGGTGATCTTCTCGTGATTGTAGTTCAATACAACAGAGGCGTAAACATTCCAATCACGTGTACGAACGATGTCGTAGCTAGCCGTTAGATCGACACCCGTATTGGTCATCGAGCCCACGTTCTCATAGCGAGAAGCAAAACCAGTAATGTAAGATAGAGGTACCTGCATAAGCATGTCGTCCGTGATACGGTGATAAACGTTTGTCACCGTGTGCAGGCGATTGTCAAAGGCATCGAAGTCTACACCCACGTTGAGGTTAGACTGCTTCTCCCAACCGAGGTTAGGATTGCCGATTGTAATTGCTTGGAGACCAAAGACACCACTATAGTTCACACGATCGAGGTGGGGATAGAACGCTAGCGTAGGGATAGAAGAGTTACCCGTCGTACCCCAGCTGGCACGTAGACGTAGTGTATTGAGCCACTTGACATGCTCTAGATGTGCACGATAGATATCATACGTAGCACCTACTGAGTAGAAGAGAGCTGTCTGATTATCAAGACCGAATCGTGAAGAGGCATCGCTACGTAGTGATAGATCTACGTGTAGGTAATTGTCAAAAGAGTAGTTGACACGACCGAAGAAAGAGAGGTAGTTGTAACCACTCTTAACCTGATCGGGGAGCATCAAATCCTCAGGCTGTGTACTACCATAGCCTAGAAGCATAAACTCTGGATGCTCTAGACCTTTAACATAAGCTCCGATGACATCAGAACGGCTTTGTACCCACTCCTGACCGAGTAGGAAGGTAAGCTTGTGCTGGTCAGCAAAAGAGGTGCGGTACTCAGCTGTATTGGTCCAAGTAAATAGCCCCGCAAGACTACGCTCCTCACTTCTCGTACCACGCTGATCATTTAGCCAATAAGCACCAGGTAAGAAAATTCTAGAAGTGGAGCTGTGCGTTAGGTCAAGACCTGCTTGTGTCTTGATGATCAGACCTTGAATAGGCGTTAGCTCAGCATAACCAGATACGTTTGCTTGATAGCCATTGGAGGTATTGCTACGATACTTATCTATGATATCTTGGAAGACATTGGTACTTCCTATCTGAACTAGGTACCAATAGCGACGCAACTCACCATTTTCGTCATAAGGTGTGAGGTAGCGAGGCTGAGAGAGAGCTCCGAATGTGCCCGCATTTACGTAGGGGTTGTTCTCAAAGCTAGAGGCATACCGTGTCGTATAGGCACCGAAGAGATTAGCACCTACTTTGAGCCAGTCCTTGACACGAGAGTCGACGCTGACACGACCATTATAGCGTGTGAAGCTGTTGCGACCACGATCTAGACCCTCCTGAGAGAGCGTACCCATAGAGATGTAGTACTGTGTACGATTGCTACCACCGCTGAAAGATATATCAGCATTGTACGTAGGAGCCGTACGTCCCATAAGGAAGTTTAGCCAGTCGAAGTTGTAGTCTGCTGGATTATAGTCGGCCACATCAAAGAGCGGGATAAATGGCCATGCCTCTCTCTCATTTTCATTCTGAGCCTTCTTGGAGAGTGCTGCAAGGAGCTCAGCCTTGGTCTTAGCCTTTAGGTATCCATGAGCAACTTGATACTCAAGAAGCTCATCACCAGTCATCATTTCGTCGTAAGGCTTTCTATTGAGAAACTGAGAGACACCATACTGTGCATTGACAGTGATACGTCCTAGCCCCTCATCAGAGCGCTTACCTTTTTTGGTTGTGATGACGACGACGCCATTAGCAGCACGAGCACCATAGATAGAGGTAGAGGAAGCATCCATAAGGACGTTCATACTCTCGATATCGTTGGAGTTCATAGCCATGACGGTAGCTAGGTCAGTCTGCATACCATCTACTATATAGAGAGGAGCCGTTCCTGCCGTTAGAGAGCCTGCACCGTGGATCTGTACATTAGCCACAGCATTGGGGTCTCCAGAAGTGGTCAAGACACTCATACCAGCGACCTTACCTTGGAGAGCATCCATCACATTAGCCACAGGCTTCTCAGCGATCTGCTCACCAGATACACGAGCCATAGAGCCTGAGATCGTGCTGAGCTTCTGTCCCGAACCGTAACCTACGACGACGACTTGATCGAGGGTTCGATCATCGGTCGTCATGACGACGTTCATCACCTTGGTGATGGGTACAGAGATCGTCTTAAGACCTACATAGGAGAAGGTCAGCTTCTTAGCAGAGGCAGGTACACTGAGTGTAAACTTACCATCTACGTCTGTTGTGGTACCGATAGAGGTGTTGCCCTCTACGACCACGTTCGCAAACATCACCGGCTCTTTACCCTCTCCCGAGGTTACAGTACCTGTGATGGTCCTATTCTGCGCTACAGCCCATCCTATGCTGGCCGTTAGCATCAGAAAGAATAGAGCCAATCTTTTCATAAAACTCTTCTTTAGCGTTAGTTATACATTGATAGTTTGAATAGTCGTACTCACTCACCATGTCACGCTAGCAACTATGGCGGTGTGTCTCTGACATAACCTAATAGCAACCGATAGAAAACCTTCTGACGCTTGAGTCTATGCAGGCACCACCCTGCACAGAGCCTTCAACATTGCCGAAGGGAGTCTACCTTAACCTTTCGGAAACAAAGGTAGTACAAAAAAGTGAGGAAACCAAATCTCTCCCGTCTCAACGAAGCTCGCACATTCCAGTGTCAAGTGCAACACGGTTACAAATGTAGGAAAAAACTTCATAGGGAGTTTTATAGCCTAGTTTTTGCGAGGTAGAGGAGACTGTTGCCTAATGCAACAGTCTCCTCTTGGGTAGACGATACAAATAACTAGCGGTGGTGCTCAGCATAACGCCTTGACACCACCGCTAATATTCGTATTATAGTTTGGTAGACTAGTCGGTCTACTACTATCTACTAGTCTACTACAGCTGGTTACTTGACTAGTCTCTGGGTCTTTACACCATCGACTGTACGGATCGTAGCGATATACTGGCCAGCAGGCAGAGAGGCTACATCCATCGCCATCAGCTGAGCACCCGCAAAGGCTACTACCTGAACACCCTCCATATTGTATAGCTCGACAGCCTCCACGTCGGTAGCGTCTGTAAGCTGTAACTGTGTAGTGAAGTGTGCTGGATAAAGATTCACCTCTGAGGAGGCGACACTAACTGGATTGTTAGGGCGCAATTCGTTAGGATAGTCATACACGACCTCTACATAGTAATCATCAGAGGTCTTACCATCGGCATCATCGTATACGAAAGTGCTTGAAGGTAGCTCAGCGACTTTCTGTCCGTTGCGGTACACGACATAACTTTTGATCTCAGGGAAGGGCACAGGCAACTCCCCACGTGTGTAGTAACTGTCGGTCAAGCCTGGTTGCTTTTTAGGATTGTCAGAGATGACTAGCTCCAAAGCTTGGTATGCCATACGATTCTTACTATAAGGTTCTGGCCATTTTTTAAACTCCCGAATTTTGTGTTCGTTCATGAGGTCTAGAGCTAGCTTGCACCCATCGTAGTTTACATTTTCGTCTGTAGAGTTAGCGTCTAGATAGATGTCACCCGTAATATTAGATGGCTCAAAGGCAAAGCCGACATCTAGCAGGTGTGCATCACTAATCTCGGCAGGTCTCGAGAGTTGGAAGGAGAAGAACTCCCTCTTATCAGCGGTCCCTTGAGGCACGATGAGACCATAGTACTGTATAGGGAGACCATCTACTTTCTGTCGGATAAAGAAAGAGATGTTTTTCTCTCCGTCGATAGACCCATCAGATTTGTATGGCGTATCTTGAGAGGGGATAAAGTTAATTTGGTGTATATAGAGCTTGCGTCCGTTGAGAGGAGACTGTCCTAGACGATAGCTGTCATACATATAGATCTTATAGATATCACTCTTAGAGATGTTGTAGTACTTAAGGATCTCATTCACTCCATTAGAAGCCTTGAGAGGTGTCACCTTGTCACGGTTTTTGATCTTGGTTACTACCTGTGTATTGTATGGCATCTGCCACTTCACTTTAGCTCCCGTCTTGCCTTGAGATACAGTTAGTGGAGCCCTAGAGGCAAGCTGTCCTGTGTAGAGGTTGTAGTGAGCAGCAGGTGTCGTTATCTCCTGACCATCAACCGTGTAGACAGCCTCGACGGAGTATGATACAGATCCCTTGCGCTTCATATCACCAGAGATTAAATCCTCACGCGTTGTCTCTGCTTGACTGGCTATACGACGACCATTGCGATATAGATTATACTTCACCCCGTAGCCCTGTGGGTGCTGCGGTACTGGCTCCCAAGAGATCTTTATCTTTGAAGCGTCTGTAGGCTCTATCTTTGCGATGATAGAGGGTACGACAGCTAGGGGCTGATAGTTTTGTCTCCAAACACCCTTGACCTTTGTCGTGCCAGTATTGCTCGGATCGAGCCACTTAGCCATATACCAAGTATCCCCTTTAGACTTATACTTATCAAAGTGCGAGTTCAGACGACCATAGACTCCGTCCATAGCGCAGGGTAGTACAGATCCACCCGTTAGCGTACCAATCTGATTACCTTCAGCATTGAATAGGGGTGAGCCTGAAGAGCCTCCCTCAGTATTACCCTTTATAAATCTGAACCCAAAGTGATCCTTCTCGCCACCTCCGAGAGACCACGTTGTGATGCTGACACCACCGTCGAAGACGGAAATCTTGGAGGCATCACCCGCTGGGTGGTGTATACTAACCCCTCTAGGCCAAACTGTAGGAGCAGCATCCCATCCTGAGTAGTAGACACGATACTCTAGAGGTATCTCTTTTTTAAGCTCAAGAAGGAGTCCATCCGAATAGCCTTTCATAGGTAAAAAAGACTTCATATCAGCCCCTACGATACTCACCTCTTGCGTTGTAGCATAGTCACCACTAGAGCAGCGAGGCTTCTCGTAGTGGAAGGAAAAGATCCACTGGTTCAATTGTAGTGGAGAGACATCAAACTTATCAGTCACGCTAGCACAATGCGCTGCCGACATAATGTATGGCTTGAAGTCACCAGCCACAGTGTTTACAAGGTTGCCTGAGCAAACGCTAATATTTCTCCCGTTAATCATAATCATAGCCACGGAACTAGCCTTCTGATCTTGGTAGAGGTCTCCCTCTGGGCAGTTTACATTAATCTGACAGTATTTGGAAAAACCAGGGTCGGAGTTGTCCTCACTACCTATGTGGTGCTCAGCACCAGGGTCAGCCATCAGCACTGGGCGATAGAAGTATCCTACTCCCTGCACCTTGATCGAGGGCATCTCGCCTGTGATAGGAGCCTCATAGTCTAGGATGAGTGTATTGCCACTGATAGGCTCTGTAGCAAAGGCTCCATGCTCGGTATGCGTGGCGTGAGTGTAGGCTCCTAGCACCTGCTTACCCTCAGGCGAGTAGATGTAGAGTTTTCCCCCCTCGGGGATGTAAAAGTCTTCGTAATAGAGGTTACTCCCTACGGGAGCCCCCTCAAGTTCTATCTCTAGGCGATAGATGTTTTGTCCTTCGATGGTACCTACCAGCTGAGCAGCCTCAGCAAAGTCAACACGATGCTCTATCACACGCCCTATAGAGAGAGGTTTGATCCCCACGGATCCCGTCCAAGAGTCTTGTGCAATAAAATCGGCTGGATTAAAGTCTAAGCTCACGGTGCGAACGGCAGTAAGTGAGCGTAGCGAACCCTCCTGCATCATGAGGGGACTCCCCCCGAAAGATTGTTGTCCGAAGGTCACGAAACCACCACACAGCAGGACGAAAGCTACTGCGAGGAGTCGACCGACTTGGGATAAGCGTTGAACTGTCATATTTTGGTTTGTATAGTATGGGTTAAAATGATTCGGGGCGCAAGTTACAACAAAAATCTGACTTAGCGAAAGAATCGCACATTCCAGTGTCAACGTAGATTCAACTATCAAAAGCAAGACGAGTAACGGCTGTAGGGACGCACGGTCGTGCGTCCGTTGTGTCAAAGCGATACGTGTTACGCAGTAACCCTTAACGGGGACGGACGCACGAGCCGTGCGTCCCTACAAATCGTTACACGTCACGTGTGTCCCTACAAATCGTTACACGTCACGTGTGTCCCTACAAATCGTTACACGTCACG
>CAMCJO010000025.1 GCA_945875135.1 uncultured Porphyromonas sp. | reverse complement strand
AGGTTTTAATGGTCACTCCCCTGCTTGTGCCTTTCGATGAGAATGGGTACATTTGTAGTGCTAGCATGTGACGAGACTTAAATGTCAGATCGATTGTTACTTCTAGTCTCCTAATAACATCAATCAAACCAAACAGTATATGAAGCATTACTACTCTTTATTAACCTGTGCGCTCTCCCTGCTCTTATGGTGGGGCGTAGCGTCACTATCGGCTCAGACCACGATCAATGTCGCAGAGCCAGGCACGCTTCAGAAGAAGCTGAGCGAGACGACCGACCTGTCCAGTCTCGTGATTAGGGGCTCGCTCAATGCGGATGACTTCGGCGCCCTGAGAAGCACAGCTGGCATCACGATGCTCGATCTCTCTGAAGTGAAGATCGTCGCTGGCGGTAGCTACGTGGGCAATCCTAATATGTCGGAGCGTATCGAGACGGTACCAGGCACTATGCCAGGTTACTTCCTCTTTGCCGGCAAACTGGCAGAGAGCCTGACCACGATCACGCTACCTAGCAGCGTGACTCGACTAGGTATTCGCTGCTTACAAAATGGTGTCAAGCTGACCGAGATCAACCTTCCTAGCGAACTCACCTATCTAGGCGAGATGGCTTTTGGTTACTGTGAGAGCCTAACGGCTATAGAGCTACCCGAGAGCATCGACACGCTAGCAGGAGCAACATTTGAGGGGTGTAAGGCACTGGAGTCTGTAGAGCTCCCCGAGAGCGTCGTCTCGATGGGAGGCTCCGTTTTCTCTGGTTGCGAGACACTCTCCGAGGTGACACTTCCTCCGACACTTCGGGAGATACCTTTCGCTACATTCAAGGGCTGTACCTCACTCGAGGAGCTGGATATGCCGAAGTTCCTTAAGAAGATTGGTGCCTTCGCCTTTGAGGGCTGCACGAGTCTCTCCGAGATACAGCTACCACAACTTATGCGCACCATCGAGCATGACGCATTCACTGGTTGCGAGGCGCTCGCAAAAGTTAGTATAGCGAGTGTAGCTCTAGAGACTATCGGTGATCGGGCATTTAAGGGCTGTGTCGCACTGAAGGAGATCATGATTCCCGCTGGTGTGACGAAGATCTGAGGCAACGCTTTCAACGGTTGCGAGGCACTAGCTAATGTTATCTTGCCCTCCAAGCTCAAGACACTTATGGGCGGGGCCTTCGCTCGCACAGCGATCACTGAGGTAACGATACCTGATGCGTGTGAGGAGATACTATATGGTGCCTTTGCCAATTGTAAGAGCCTTGAGACGGTGACGCTACCTCGCTCGATGAAGAAGATGAGCGACAAGGCTTTCGGTGATTGCAAAGTGCTCAAGACGGTGATCGTGACAAACCCGACACCCGTTGTGGCTGACAAGGCGGAGGATCTAGCTGGTCTAGCCGACCTCTCTGCTATGAATGCCCTCACGCTCATCGTGCCTGAGGGAACCAAGGCTGCTTACGCAGCTGCTGATGGGTGGAAGGCCTTTGCCAATGTATCGGAGATGCTGACGCTCACGGCTGAGGTTTCTGCCGAGAAGCCTCTAGAGGGTATCATCACTGCGCTGACGACTCCCGAGCTGTATCGCATGGTCAAGCTCACGGGCACGATAACGAGTGCCGATCTGGAGGCACTCACACAGCTTCCCCGCATGCAGGAGCTAGACCTCGGTGAGGTTACTTACGATGCTGAGGCAAATCCGCTAGAAGGCTTCAACTTCAAGGACTACGCTCAGCTACGCAAGCTGACCTATCCTAAGCAACTTACGACGATTCCAGCCTCTAGCTGTGTCAACGCTATGCTCCTAGAGGAGGTGGTGCTACCGGAGGGTGTGACCGACATCGAGGAGGAGGCCTTTAGCTACTGCACCGCTCTGCGTAGTATAGCACTACCTCAGACGGCTCTGAACCTCGGCGAGAGCGTCTTCCATGGTTGCGCTTCGCTAGAGTCGATCACCTTCCCCGACAGCATTGAGCTGATACCAGACTACGGTTTCTTCGACTGCGTCTCGCTGCAGGAGGTTCGCTTTCCTAAGAAGGTTGCCGACATAGGCGAGGAAGCTTTTGCAAATTGCTCACACATCAAGCAGGTTTTACTGGGTGAGAGCGTCAACGAGATCAAGAGTATGGCCTTCTTCGCTTGTGATGCCCTAGAGACGATCACGACGCTTCGCCAGGAGCCTCCTGTCACGCCAGAGGACGCTTTCACCGAGGAGCACTACAAGACGGTGACGGTCGTCGTCGCTTCGGAGGAGATCAAAGAGGCTTACCAGACGGTCGATACGTGGCGCAACTTCAAGCACTACAAGGTTGACCCAACGATCACATCTATTGTCCAGATTGCTGAAGAGACCAGCACAGCAACGGTCTACGGCATTGCAGCTGCGCTCTACCTAGAGCTGGCTGATGCTGAGAGCCTCGTCTCTATCTACTCGCCTAGCGGTCTACAGCTAGCCTCTCACTACCTGCCCGCTGGCACTTATGAGCTACCACTCGCAGAGGGTCTCTACATTGTTACGATCAATCAATCAAGCTACAAGGTATATGTACGTTAAGCAATCACAACTCTATACGATCATCCTAGCTAGTCTCCTCCTCCTTTTCGGCTGGGGGAGCACTAGCGCCTCGCTACAAGCTCAGAATACTATCCCAGCATCGGAGCAGAAGGCTCTCCTCGAGATTTATGACCAGTGCGGTGGCACGGGTTGGGCTGATGGGTACAATTGGCGTGCTGCCTCAGGACCTGACAAGTACGAGGGCGTAATCATCGAAAAAGGTCACGTGCAGGCCATTGCTCTTGACGGGGTAGGACTGACAGGACAACTGCCGAAGAGCTTTTTCACCGCCTTCCCAGAGCTACGCTTCGTAGCCCTCTCCAACAATCGGCTCTCGGGACCTATCCCTGAGGCATTTGGCGAAATGACTAAGCTGCAGGGGCTCTCGCTCAGTAGCAATCTATGGACGGGACAGCTACCTAACCTAGATAAGCTGGTCAACATGAAGATCTTACGCTTGGCAAACTTCTATAATACAGATGCCAAGGGCAATGTGATCTCAGAGGTGACCGGCACGCTGCCTGACATCTCTAAGATGCCTCAGCTAGAGTATATCGACGCCTCCTTCTCCAATCTCTCTGGACAGCTGCCTGAGCAGATCGGACTCTGTCACAATCTACAGGTTCTAGAGCTTACCGCTAATCAGCTGACAGGCTCTATCCCCACCTCTATCAGTGAGTGTACCGACCTGCAGATCTTCTCAGTCCAGGACAACAAGATGAGCGGTGAGATACCAGATCTGAGTACCCTAGTCAACCTAGGTAAGCCCCTAGATCTGGGGCTAGGCATTACGGAGCCGGGACGACTCTACCTCAACGGCAACCAGTTCACTGGTCCCTTCCCCGAGAGCGTCGCTATGTTGCCTCGCTTGCAGCGCTTCTCCTGCGCTAACAATAAGCTTACAGGTGCCCTGCCTCAAGACTTAAGCATGATGGAGGATTGCGAAGCGTTCTTTGCCGATCACAACCAGTTCACTGGCACATTACCACAGCAACTGCCGAAGAAGCTCTGGTACTTAGATCTAGGGCACAACCAGTTTACGGGCTCCATCCCCGCTACATGGCAAGATGCGACTGAGCTAGGTAAGATCTCCCTGAGAAATAACAACCTCTCAGGCACGGTGCCAGCGATCTACAAGAAGCTCGCAAACTTAGATATGATCGATGTGCGCAACTGTCGCTTCTCCTTTGCGGACTTTAAGGCGTGGGGCGGATTCATCAAGAACAAAGATTGCATCTTCCGCTTTGGCATGCAGCAAGCTTACAGCGAGCCTCACAAGGAGAGCGTCAAGTCAGGCAGTGACGTCACCTTTGACGCGACCTATCCAGGCACGCTCATCGGCGACGAACACTATCGGTGGTACAATCTGACCACGATGCAGCCTGTCCCTAACGCTAATGAGGCTAAGCTAACGCTCCGAGGGGTCTCCAAAGAGGACGCTTGTCGCTACGTATGCCTTATCACGAGTGTCAAGATGGGCAGCACGCAGCCACGCTCAGCACTACGTGCCGACGATGGCGAAGAGCAGAAGTCAGACGACCTGCAGCCGACACTGCGATCAGGCTTTTGGGATCTAACAGTGGACGGTTACTTCAACGGCATCGACACGCCGGCCCCAATAGCGGACGACCTGCGCGTCTACTACGACAGCGAGGCGCAGCAGCTCCATCTAGCGAGTGCCGTCTCTGTCGCGTCGCTGATGATCGTCGACCTCTCGGGTGCTGTCGTAGCACGTCTCGAACCTTCCGGAGCCACCACGCTGGCACTACCTCTAGCGACCGGCAAGTATGTCGCACTGCTCAATAGAGCAGACGGAAGCTGTGCTACGGCCCCCTTCCTCGTACGCTAACTCATACTCTAATAGAATAGCCTCACCCCATCTGCGTGGTGAGGCTATCCGCTCTTCCCCTCAAAGTATGACCAACAGAAGAAGCCATGACAAAGAAAGCTCTCTTACTCATACTCACTCTGCTCGCCACATCTGCGATGTGGGCGCAGAGTGTTCCCCCGACGGGAACGAAAAGCATCACGCTAGAGGTACAGCCTGACAAGGCGTTTCAGTTTGGTCTCATAGCGCGACCTGATGCACGACAAGCTTGGATAGAACTACAAGAGGGGCAGTTTACGCCACTCTCTATCGGTGACAATCCTAAAGTGCCGACAGTCTTTAAGTACACCTCTACCTCTGGGCGAGTGAAGATCTATGGCGCCTTCCACATCTTCGGCTGCCCTGCCAATGGAGAGGTTATCACAGGCCTCGACGCAACGAACTTTACTCCCCTCGAGCAGCTCTACTGCGACAATAATGAGCTCACCACCCTATCCGTCAAGGGGTGTACGAAGCTCCGTCTCTTGAGTTGTGCCACGAATGCACTCACAGCGCTTGACCTGTCGGGCTGTACTGCCCTAGAGCAGCTCTCTTGCTTTAAGAACGAGCTCACCTCCCTAACCCTCTCAAGTGCTGTGCAGCTACAGCAGCTGAACTGCGCCCAAAACGCGCTTACCACCCTAGACCTCTCCGCCTGCTCCAAACTACAGGCAGTCTACGCTGGAGAAAACCAGATCGCATCCATCGCACTCCCTGCAACCAATGAGATAAGCGTTCTCTCCGCTTACCAAAACAAGCTTCAGAGCTTAGACCTGAGCAAGTTGCCCCTGCTAGAGGATCTAGATATTTACGATAATCAGTTGACCGCTCTGGATCTCCATTTATCACCTAAGCTCACGAGTGTCGACTGCTCAGAAAACAGCCTCACCCAGCTCGACCTCACAGCGTCTCAAGCTACGCTCACCACGCTCTCTTGCTCCTACAATCAGATCACTCAGCTACAGATAGCTGGCTGCACGCTCCTTAATAGTCTCAGTGCGAGCAATAATAAGCTCTCCTCGATCGCTCTCACAGGCTTCGCAGCGCTTGAGAGACTCTCCATATACGCCAACCAACTCACCGCACTAGATGTGACCGACTGCAAAGCCCTCGTCCACCTATCTGCCGATGAAAACAATATGGATGCTTGCAGTCTGAACGATCTCTTTCGCTCCCTCCCGACACCTCAGAATCAAGGCTATCTATCGATCGTCAGCAATCCAGGTGCCACCACCTCTACCACCACACTTGCTCAGCAGAGAAACTGGAAGGTAGACGTGCAGGGCGACAACACCGGCTGTCCCTCGGGAAGTGTAGAGGCGCCCCCTGCGGGTACCCCTGTTATTACGCTGACTACCAAGCCTGGGAGCAACATTATGGTGACGATGCGTGTCTACGATCCTGACTCCTACGTCTGGATAGAGGCTACTCCAGGCACCTTTCAGAAGATGCTCATCAGCTCCGACTACGACCATCCCTCAGAGTTTCACATCGCATGCCCAGGCAGCACCGTCCGTTTACATAGCAATGTCGTCGACTTTAGCTGTAGTAAGAACGGAGAGGCCATCACCGCCATCGATGCTTCAAACAATCCTGAGCTAGGCACCCTCTATTGTCACGAAAACGCTATCACCTCCATCAAGGTCACTGGCTGTCCCTACCTAGCAGACCTAAGCTGTGGTAAGAATCAGATCAAAGAGCTAGACCTCACAGGGCTCAACTATCTGCAGTATCTCTACTGCTACGAAAATCAGATAGACCGCCTAGACATTGCCCACTGCAAGCTCATCGAAGAGCTGGAGTGTAGTAGCAATAACATCGAGCAGCTCGACTTCTCCAAGCTATCCAAGGCGACGCTCATCATGTGTCATAGCAATCACATTCAGGCACTTGACCTGTCAAGCTGCAAGAAGCTCGAAGAGTTTAGCTGTGCCAATAACCAGATCAGAGAGCTGAATCTCGATGCTTGCGAGAGCTTGAAGGGATTCTCTTGTGGATCCAATCTCTTGACCCAGCTAGATGTCTCTAAGTGTGCGAAGCTCAACCGACTCTTTTGCTCTGTCAATCCGAACCTCACGCAGATAACTTTCGCACCCAAGTCGGCGCTACAGCAATTCTCCGCGATGGAGTGCGGACTCACCAGACTAGAGATCCCCGAGTCTCCCAGCCTGACCAAAGTACAGCTGACGAAGAACCCTCTCCAGAGCTTGACACTAGGTGCCTGCAACAAGCTAAACCAGCTATCTGTGGACCAGTGCGCCATCAAGCCCTGCGATATGAATCAGCTCTTCGAGGCACTGCCTAAGGTCACCACTGGAGAGATCTACATCGCAGGCAATCCCGAGGTGGCAACCGCCAAGACCGACATAGCCACGCAAAAGGGCTGGAAGGTCGATGTCACAGGCGACGGCTCAGGCTGCCCCAACAGCATCGAGCCTATCAACGAGACAAGCTACCGCATCACGACGGCTCCGCACACCATCGAGGTGACGACCCCGCAACAGGTACAGGTGATCGTCTACGACACCACGGGCGATCAGGTCGCCAGCTTCGTCACCGAGCCACACCGAGCTACCACTATCCGACACCTCTCCGATGCGACCTACATCGTATCGATAGATGGGAAAGCATACAAAGTCCTCGTCAGATAGTGTCCACGCTCAGAGATCTTCAGCAGAGCTACAATACCAAATAAAATAGGTATCTTTGTAGACCGATCGTTACTACGGACTTTACTAACAACTTTATTACCTATATATAGTATGAAGAATTTGGACTGGTCATCATTGGGGTTTGGTTACCTCAAGACCGATTACAACGTACGCTGTTACTATCGTGATGGCAAGTGGGGTGAGCTAGAGGTCTCTTCAGAGGAGACGATCACGCTACACATGGGCGCAACCTGTCTGCACTACGGTCAGGAGGCTTTTGAGGGTCTCAAGGCTTATCGTGGTAAGGATGGTAAGATCCGCCTCTTCCGTGTCGATGAGAATGCTAAGCGCATGATCCGCTCAGCTGAGGGTGTCGTCATGGCTCCCGTACCCGAAGAGCTCTTTATCAAGGCTGTCAAGAAGGCTGTCGAGCTCAACAAGGACTACGTCCCTCCCTACGAGAGCGGTGCTTCACTCTACATCCGTCCACTCCTACTCGGTCTCGGCGCTCAGGTAGGTGTCAAGCCAGCTCCTGAGTATCTCTTTATCGTCTTCGTATCTCCCGTAGGCCCTTACTTCAAGGAGGGCTTCAAGCCTACTCCTATGGCTATCATGCGTGGCTACGACCGTGCGGCACCTCTAGGTACTGGTACGATCAAGGTGGGTGGTAACTATGCTGCTGGTATGGTACCTACCGTCTTGGCTCACGAGAAGGGCTACAGCGCTTGCCTCTTCCTCGATGCTAAGGAGAAGAAGTATATCGATGAGTGCGGTCCAGCTAACTTCTTCGGAATTAGAGACAACACTTACATCACGCCTGAGTCTACCTCTATCCTACCCTCTATCACGAACAAGAGCTTGATGCAGCTCGCTGAGGACCTCGGTCTGAAGGTAGAGCGTCGTCATGTACCTGAGGAGGAGCTAGCAACCTTTGAGGAGGCTGGTGCTTGTGGTACGGCTGCTGTCATCAGCCCGATACTACGTGTCGATGACCTCGATGAGCACAAGACTTACGAGATCTCTAAGGATGGTAAGCCCGGTCCTATCAGCGAGAAGCTCTACAACAAGCTACGTGGCATCCAGTACGGCGACGAGCCTGATACACACGGCTGGGTCACCATACTAGACTAAAAAGGCTACTCGCCTCTAATCAACCACAAAAGGCGCATCGAGCATCACTGCTTGGTGCGCCTTTGTTGGCTGTTAGCTCTTGGCTTTTGGCTGTTGGCCGTTGGCTGAGCTGTCGGAATGATCAGACATCTGATCTCTTACCTCTAATTTCTAACCTCTAACTCCTAATCTCTACCTACTGATAGGTATTGAGTGGTCGGCAGATCATTCGTATCTTTGCTGATGGTATCTAGTTACAGTAACACCCCTACCAAAAACTAATTAGTTTATGAATCCTCCTACTCTCTTCAACCACCCCTTCGACGCTCAGACCTCTCTGAGTAAGTTGATCTTGACGCACTATGACCTGCTCATGGTGATCACCCGCTTTGGCATCCCTCTAGGCTTCGGCGACAAGAGTGTCGATGAGGTGTGTCAGGCTAATGATGTCGACACGAATACGCTCCTCGCCGTCGTCAACATGCTGACAACGCAGTCCGATACGATACCTGAGGAGCTACTACACGAGATCTCGGCTGAGTCGCTCATAGCTTATTTGCAGCGATCGCATCACTACTTCCTGGACTACAAGCTCCCAGATCTGCGAGGAGATCTTTTCACCGCTGTCGAGGAGGGTTCGCCAGAGGTAGCCGCCTTGATCCACCGCTTCTATGATGCTTATGTCGAGGAGGTACACAAGCACATGGGATACGAGGACGAGGTGCTCTTTCCCTACGTGCATCGTCTGCTAAAGGGTGAACGCGATAAGAACTACTCGATCGACGAATTTGAGAGTAGGCACGATCATATAGAGATGAAGATCACCGATCTCAAGAATATCCTAATCAAGTACTACCAGTCGATGGGAGACTATGCGCTGACGAATGTCCTGCACGAGCTTTTTACGACCGAGAGTGACCTGATGTGGCACAATCATATCGAGGACTGCCTCTTCGTACCGCTCATCAAGCAGATCGAGGAGACACTCCAAGCCAGCAACAGACACGCATAAACAACCCAAACGGATGCAACACACGATACTTATCATCGAGCCTCACAAGCTCCTCGCCTATGGCTTGCAGCTAGCGTTGCGCAGAGGCTTCCCCGACTATTCCGTACAGCTATGCGTGGATCTGCTCGACCCAGATGCCCTGAAGCAGCATATCACATTTATCGCACCAGACATAATCATCGCCAATCCGCTCCTGACGGGCGTACAGTACAACCCAGACTTACTCCCCGCCAGTAAGGAGCCAACACTTGTTGCAATCAATCATAATCTGCTCTCAGAAGATCTCTATAAAGGCTACAGCTTCGTCTGCTTGCCAACGATCGAGCCACAGAGCTTGATACAGCTAATACAAGAAGCTGAGCAACCTGATACGGAGACCCTAGAGAGTGATGAGGCGAAGCAAACGCCCCTCTCGCCGCGAGAGTGTGAGGTGGTCACCTGGGTGGCACGAGGTCTGACCAATAAGGAGATAGCCGATGTCCTGCACCTCTCACCGCACACGGTCGTAACGCACCGGCGCAACATAGCCGCCAAGCTAGACATTCACTCGCCTAGCGGTCTGACGATCTACGCTCTGATGAACAATCTGATCTCTATGGAGGAGGCTAAGGGAATCTAACCCCTAGGCTTCGTTATAGGTATCGTGTAATGCTTTGTGGTGCTGAAAGCGCGAAGGTCTATGGATGGTGCGCTTTAGCCAAGCGAGACTATAATCCGATAGCCACGTGAGAAGTTGAAGTTTCTCACGTGGCTATTTTCTATTCTCTGCGTAGGCGAGAAATGATTCTTCCGAAGTTTCATTTCATTCCTCCGAAGTTTCATTTGATTCTTCCGAAGTTTTATTTCGTCCCCACGTGGGGATCACTTCGTCCCTCCGGAGGGATTTGAGAATTTCCACGTGGAGATTCTATTTTGTAATGTATCTGCTATAAATTCCCCAGAGCAAATTAGCGGGGCCACTCGACCACCTCTAGATCGTGTGGTCGCCCTGAGGAGATCTGCAGGCGTATGAGGGTGCGACTCTGATGCCATCCACTGCGCCCCACTGCCCCGGGGTTGATATGGAGTAGTCCTGGACGGGACTTGTCGGGCATCACCTTGAGGATATGACTATGCCCCGAGATGGTAATCATCGGATGCTCACGCCACGGCGTGAGATAAGGCGCGAAGACGCGCTCATAGTGTCCTGGATAGCCGCCTATATGCGTCATGACCAGCTCGACACCCGCCACCTCTGTATGAACCACCTCTGGGAGCTGTGCGTGTAGCGCAGCGTCATCGATGTTGCCATAGACAGCTAGCGTGGGGGCAATGGCTTGCAGCCGCTCTAGTACCTGCGGAGCACCGATGTCGCCTGCATGAAAGATCAGATCACACGCGGCAAGTGCCTTGCAGATCTGATCATCGATATATCCGTGCGTATCGCTTAGGATGCCGATACGCTGATGCGCTTTCATGGGTCTATTATTGCTTACTACCCTTGCGACCTCCGGAGCGACCTTTGCGCTGTGAGGAGCGACCTTTGCCTTGGGATCTACCTCGTCCGTTACCTTTACCTTGCGATTTGCCACGTCCGTTGCCTCTGCCTCTAGAGGAGCCACGACTATTAGTGCGCTCGTTGGGGGCGTAGGTAGGCGCCTCGCCTAGTGAAGGGTCGAGAGGAATGCGGTAGATCTCCTGCTCGAGGAACTGCTCCAGGCGTGCGAAGTCTTGCTGGTCACTGGGCGAAACGAGTGTGATGGCCAAGCCCTTGCCGTCGGCACCACGTGCTGTACGGCCGATGCGGTGGACGTAGTCCTCAAAGTCACGAGGTACCTCATAGTTGATCACTACCGCAATATCGTCAATGTCGATACCACGCGCCACAATGTCGGTGGCAACGAGTACTTTGGTTCGCCCCATGCGGAAGTCTCTCAAGACCTCCTCGCGACGCTCCTGCGACAGATCCGAGTGCATCTCTGCAACGGGCAGCCCATCTCTAGTGAGTGTCTGAGCGAGTGCGTGGACAGTCGCCTTGGTCCCCGCAAAGATGATGGTGCGTGAGAGCTCCGACTCAGGATTGGCAAAGAGAGATCGGATGATCGGGAGCTTCTGCGCATCATAGCAGATGTATGCGGTCTGCATGATCGACTTAGGGGGCTTTGCCACAGCTAGCTCGACGAGGACGGGATCGACGAGGATGCTCTCTGAGAGCTTGAGGATCTCCTTGGGCATCGTGGCGGAAAACATCACATGCTGGCAATCCTCGGGCAGTGCCTTGTAGATCTCCATAATGTCTTCGTAAAAGCCCATGTCGAGCATACGGTCCGCCTCGTCTAGTACGAAGTACTGTACATGCGATAGGTCGCACGCTCCGAGGCGTAGCATCGAGAGGAGTCGCCCTGGCGTAGCGATGACGATGTCTGCTCCGAGTGCCATGCCTCGTCTTTGCTGCTCCCAGGCGATGCCGTCGGTACCTCCGTAGATGGCGAGCGTAGAGACTGAGACGTAATAGCCAAAGCCCTCGACCTCCTGATCGATCTGCTTGGCGAGCTCTCGTGTGGGCGCCATGACGACGGCTCCGAGATGCTCTTTGGGTAGCTCTTGACGTGCTACCTTATTGAGGAAGGGGAGCAGATAAGCTGCCGTCTTGCCCGATCCAGTCTGCGCACAGCCGATGACGTCTCGCCCCTCTAGGAGTGGGGGGATCGTCTCCGATTGAATAGGAGAGGTCTCCACAAAGTTCATCGCATCCAATCCATCGAGGACCTCATCCTCTAGATCTAGTTCGTAAAAGTCCATCAGCTTATCATCTTATGTGAGTAACGGAAGGTATCACCACCGCAAAAGCCTCTATGCCACGGCTCGTGATACACTTTAGGGGTAAAAAGCGAGACGCAAGTCACAGAGGTAGGGGATGCACTCGATGCTCTTCCTACCGTCTGCGCCTTGCGTCCGATTGTTTTAGAGTGAAAACTCTTCGCTAGTCTTAGCGTGATTACTTATTGACCTCAGCCATGTGAGCGATGAGGCAGAGTATCTTGTTAGAGTAGCCCCACTCATTGTCATACCAAGCGA
>CAMCJO010000024.1 GCA_945875135.1 uncultured Porphyromonas sp. | reverse complement strand
CCAGCTTCTTTCTTATCCCGCTGTTAGGTCATCACACAGAATCTCGGATGAACCTAAAATTTGTACCTTGGCACTGTCAAACTATTATATTACATTTTATGAAGCGACTTCTACTCCTTCCCGTACTCTGCTTGAGTATCCTAACCTCTATGGCGCAAGAGGCGACAGTCCGTCTGCTTGTCAAGCCCGATGCGACAGAGGTCACGTTTGTCTATCGCCTCGCTCAGCAAGGAGCGACCGCACAGATAGACCTAGGTGGCGGTGAGACCGCTACGCTAGAGCAACCCGAAGCTGAGAAGCTACAAACCTTTAAGCACACATTTGCAAAGCCCAGTAACACACAGCGCACTATTGCCATCTCGGCAGATCAGCTAGTCACGATACGCTTTACAAGTAGCAAAGCTATCTACGGTGTCACACAGATTGCTGCACCTCTCCTAGAACGCTTTAACTGTGACTACACACCCCTGATGGAGAGCGAAGAGCTAGACTTCTCCGCTTGTCCTAAGCTTGAGGAGATCACGCTCAATGGTGCTGAGGTGTCTCGAGTCATCTTACCTCCCAATAGAGGCTTGCTCAAGACCTTCCAGTGGGCTACCCCGTTACTACCTGGCCCCGATAGCAGACAGCTAAAGGAACTAGACCTATCGGGTTGCACAGCTCTGGAGAGTCTATCACTACAAGGGACCACGCTACGTACCATCGATCTGACAGATACGCCTCTTCTCAAGAAGCTCGTCATCACAGGTCTCAGCAACAAGGCATATCCTCGTCAATTGATCGGGGGCAAGGCTTTGACTCATCTAGAGATGGTGACTCTGCAGTTCTGCGCCTTTACCTACGATATGCTTCCAGACCTCAACGAGACGCCACTAGACAACTTTAAGGTCTCGAAGATGTACTTCGCTCATGTCGATCGCTCGCAGTATCGAGACATGACGGTCGATCTCTCCAACATGGCCTCTGCTAAAGGTATCGCGCAGGCACCGACACCCACGACCTTCACATGGTACTATAAGGATGCAGCCAATAAGTGGCAGCCCATACCTACCGACAAGGTGGTAGCTGGCGACAAGCCTGGGGTCTACACTTTTGATGAGTCTCTCCTAGACCCTACCACGCACCAGATTACAGTACGTGCCAAGCTCTTCAACGCAGGCTATCCTGACTTAGCCTTTTACAAGAACGGACTGCACACTTATAACATCACGCTACCCTACAAGCCCACGACGATGACTCTATCTGTGACTACGGAGTCTCCGGGTCAAGATGAGGATGGCTATGACATTGATGAGATAGATCTGTCTCTTCAGATAGCTGCATCTAAGGCCCAGACCAAGGTGCAGATCGACTGGGGCAGTGGCCAGCTTAGCGACTATACGATCCCCAAGGCTAATGAACCTTTTACCGTCTCCCAAACGGTAGACCTAGGGGCTAAGATCAAGCTTTATGGTCCCGTGACTCTCGTAGACGCTACGGCCAGCAAGATCGTTGGAGTAGCCTTCGAGGATGCTGCAACAATTGAGACACTTCGTCTCACTCGCAACAAGATCGAGCAGATAGACCTCTCTCGTCTGCCCAACCTCAAGGAGCTACAAATTACGGACAATAAGCTCTCCGAGCTATCACTCTCTGCTACTCCCAAGCTAGAGGAGCTGTACTGCGGATACAACAAGCTCACGCAACTCGCAGTAGAGCGTACACCACTCCTTAGCGTCCTAAACTGCAACGACAATCAGATCTCTGCTCTAGCTCTAGCGTCTCTGCCTAAGCTGGAGATAGCTGTACTGAGTGGCAATGCCTTTGGCGAGAGTCTAGATCTCTCTGCCAACGAGAAGCTACGTGTACTAGACATTGAGAATTGTCAGCTTACTAAGGTAAAGCTCGAGAGCGAGTACCTAGAGCGTATCAAGGCTAATGGCAATAAGCTCACTGAGCTACAGCTCATCCCCTACCCAGGGCTGGCTCTCAATCTGCATAGCCTAGACGTACGAGACAACAGCTTCACCGCTTGTGATCTCAACGACCTGCTCATACAGCTACCCCCCGCAGGTGACACCAGCGAGGGCCTCTATCGAGTACAGCTCAGTGGCACGCCAGGAGCTACGACCTACGACAAAGTTCTGCTCAAAGGTTGGATCGCTGATAGCGAGAGCAGTAGCGAAGGGTGTGAGACAGCCAAGATTTTTGACGCCTCGACGAAGCCTCATGGACATGCTTACATAGCAGTCGGTGATGAGAAGTTCAATTTTGCAGATCCTATCAGGAGGTCAGTAGGAGGCTCTATCGTACTGGTCCCAGACGAAGGCTATATACCCGATTACTGCAAGTGGGGTACGAGCAAGCTCACCGCACAAGATGAGGCTGGGACTATATACTTCTTCGTCCTGTCCAACAACGTCTTCGTCTCTTACGCCTTTAAGAAAGATACAGGCGTCGCTCCCGTTACCGATCGTCCTAATGTTTGGGTGATTACTCCGACAGCTACGGGCTGGGATATAGAGACGCCCTACAGCCAGACGAGCTATGAGCTGTACGACCTAGCAGGACAGCTCCGAGCACATGGCGTAACGGACCAGACTGGACGTCTCTCTTGCGAGCTCCCCGCAGGAAGCTATCTACTCTCTATCGCAGGAGCTACGATCAAGCTGATACGCTAAGCATCTAAATAGCTCCAAAGCAAGCGAAGCCCCATACTCCGACCCTGTGAGTATGGGGCTTTTATCTACACGCACTGAGAGTGTTGCACCTTACGAAAGCATCTACGCTATGATTTGCGGTGAGGTTAGGTTGTCGCTTTTTTGTACCTTTGGCTCTGCTAACTGAGTGCTATCGCAAATAAGAGCGACAGCACCAACGAAACAGAAACGTATGCCTGAGATAAATCCTGAAGACATTGTCACCCTAGACTCGACGGCACTCACGAAGGAGGAGATCGTCGATAGTATCGTCAACTTTAACCTAGCCGACACGCTCGGATCATGGGTCGACAAAGCACTTGACATAGGTATCCGCGTGCTGCTAGCGCTTGTCATATTCTATGTAGGTCGCTGGCTGATAGGTCTTATCATGAAGGGGGTCACCCGACTCCTGGACAGGCGTGTCGAGGCTCTTGGCTTGCGGCACTTCGTCCGCTCGATAGTGCGTGCTGGTCTTTGGATCGTACTGGTCATCGTAGTGATCAATATCCTGGGCTTTGCCGCGGTATCCTTTGCTGCCTTGCTCGCCTCTCTCGGTGTGGCTATCGGTATGGCACTCTCAGGGCAGTTGCAAAACTTTGCGGGTGGAGCTATCATCTTGATCACACACCCCTTCCGCATTGGCGACTACATCATCTACCAAGATGTAGAGGGTACGGTACAGGATATCGGTATCTTCCACACCTCTATCACGACTATAGATAATACGAAGATCTACCTGCCTAATGGCAATCTGAGTACTAACGTAATCAAAAACACCTCCGAGATGTCCACAAGACGGTGTCAGTGGAAGTTTCTCGTGGACTACGATGTGCCGTTTGAGCGTGCTAAGAGCATCCTCCTAGCGGAGCTACTCAAGGATCCACGCATCCTAAAGGATCAAGGCGTGCTGGCCGTGATCTCGGATATGACGGAGAGCAACTACACGATCATGATCCGTGTATGGTGCGCTAATGATGATATGTGGGATCTCTTTTGGGACTTCAATGGTAGAGCCACCGAGCTCTTTGCTGGCGAAGGCTTCCCACGTCCATACTCTAAGGTTGAGCTACGCAATAGCACTCCATATAATAATAAAGAGACTGAGTCTCACGACTAGTCTCTTCTGTCTCGACTTATAACTCTATTCATCGGCTCCTAGAGAGCCTATGTCTGATTCGTATGAATATATCTTTCAACTGGTTACAGCAATACCTGCCTCGTCTAGAGGGTTACAATCCAACTGAAGTAGCGGAGACGCTCACGGCCATCGGTCTCGAGGTGGCTGGCGTCGAGGAGACCGAGTCGGTACGTGGCGGTCTGCGTGGTGTCGTCATAGGGCGCACCCTCACTTGCATCCCCCACCCTAACTCCGACCACCTGCACGTCTGCACGGTCGATCTTGGCGAGGAGGAGCCTGTGCAGATCGTCTGTGGAGCACCCAATGTGGCTGCTGGTCAGACGGTCGTCGTCGCAACCGTCGGTACGACCCTCTATGCACCCGATGGCGAAGCTTTTAAGATCAAGAAGTCCAAGCTACGTGGTGAGCCTAGTATGGGTATGATTTGCTCGCAAGTCGAGATAGGTATGGGCTCCGACAGCTCTGGCATCTGGGTGCTAGACGATGAGACGGTACGGCCTGGGACACCGGCGGCTGACTACTTTGACCTAGCCAGTGACACCGTCATAGAGATAGACATAACGCCTAACCGTGTCGATGCGACCTCACACTATGGCGTGGCGCGCGACCTAGCCGCTTACTACTCCTATCGTGAGGGTAAGGTAATCCGTGCAGAGCGTCCGACCCTCGCAAAGCCTCAGACAGTCGATCCGAAGGCTCCTGCCATACAGGTTGAGATGGAGGTCTCCGCTGAGGACTGCCCTCGCTACCAGGGGGTGACGATACGTGGTCTGAAGTGCGTCGAGAGTCCCGACTGGCTCAAGGAGCGACTCCAAAGCATCGGGCAGCGTCCGATCAATGCGGTGGTAGATGTGACCAACTTCGTCTTACACGAGATCGGGCAGCCGCTACACGCTTTTGACGCTCAGAAGATCGCTGGCGGTAAGCTACGCATAGCTCATCTACCCGCAGGCACGCCTTTTACAACCTTGGATGGCGTAGAGCATAAGCTCACAGGCATGGAGAATATGATCTGCGACAGCCAGCTCACTCCGCTTTGCATCGGAGGCGTGATGGGCGGACTCGACTCGGGCGTGACGATGGAGACGACAGACATATTTATAGAGGCGGCGAACTTCAATCCGACGATCACACGTCGCGCTGCTAGAAGCCACGGACTGAGTACCGACTCCTCTTTCCGCTTCGAACGTGGACTAGATCCCGAAGCGACTGACTGGGCGCTCCAGCGCGCTGTCTCCCTCATTCTAGAGATCTGCGGAGGCACCCTAGCAGGTGAGACGGTGGATCACTATCGTAAGCACCTGGATCCCGTAGAGTTGACGATCTCTACCGACTATGTCTCTCGGGCTATCGGACGCAATCTGACGGCTGACCAACTACAACTCATCTTAGACGCTCTAGAGATGTCGCCTAAGGCCGTGGAGGGCGGAGCTTTTGCCATCTCAGTGCCTCGCTATCGCTACGATGTGACACGACCAGTGGATGTCGTCGAGGAGGTGTTGCGCATCTACGGCTACAATGCCGTCCCGCTATCGGGCTATGTGCATGCGAGTCTCTCTAAGCAGAGCGACCAAGACCATATCTACCACGCTCAGCTCAAGCTTTCGGAGCTACTCACAGGCTTTGGCTATCGGGAAATATTGAACAATTCGCTCACCTCTCGTCAATACTTTGAGGGGCAAAAGGCTTTTGACCCAAACCAACTCGTACCGATAGAGAACCCGCTGAGTCAAGAGCTCAACGTGCTACGCCCCACCCTCCTCGTGGGCGGTCTAGAGACGATCTCTGACAATGTGCACCGCAAGCAACCTTACTGTGCGCTCTATGAGTGGGGCAACGTCTACCGCTACAAGCAAAACGATCAGGCGACTACTCCCCTAGACCAGTACACCCAAGCCCACAGACTAGGCTTGTGGCTCTCGGGTACGCTCATGCCCAACAGCTGGACGACCCCAGGCGAAGCGACTTCTCCCTACATGCTACGCGGGGTGGTCGAGAAGCTCCTAGCGCACATGGGCTTTACGACGGAGGACTACTCGGTGACTACACCTGCCGAGTGCCACGACCTATGGAGCGACGTAGTCTGCTACACCGATAGAGAGGGCAAGAGCCTCGCCTACGTAGGAGTCATCAGTAACTACTGGCTTACCAAGTGCGACATCAAGCAGCCTGTCTACTATGCTGAGCTATACAGCGACACATTGATGGCACATCTGCTACAGCACAAGGTGGTCAGCACGGAGCTGAGCAAGTACCCAACGGTAAAGCGTGACCTAGCGCTACTCATCGACAACAACATCACCTACGAGGCATTGGCTAGTACCGCTCGAAAGGCTGAGCGCAAGCTACTTCAGCGTGTCGAGCTCTTTGACGTTTACACAGGCAAGGAGCTACCTAAGGGCAAGAAGAGCTACGCCTTGAGCTTCTACCTACGTGATGACAAGGGCACCCTACGAGACGCACAGATCGATGCTGCTATGAAGCGCATCTGGCAAGCCATCGAGCAGGAGTACCACGCCACGCTTCGCTAGACTAGGCTAGACAATCCAATCATCAGACATATCAATCAACTAACATAGTTAAGTATCCAATCCAATCATGGGAAGAGCATTTGAATATCGTAAAGCACGCAAACTAAAGCGTTGGGGCAACATGGCTCGTGTATTCACGAAGCTAGGCAAGGAGATCACTATTGCCGTTAAGGCTGGCGGTCCCGATCCTGACACCAACCCACGACTACGCGTCCTCGTCCAGACGGCAAAGAAGGAGAACATGCCTAAGGAGAACGTGGAGCGTGCTATCAAAAAAGCTACCGACAAGGACAGCAACACCGACTATAAGGAGATGAACTATGAGGGCTACGGTCCGCATGGCATCGCTATCTTTGTAGAGACAGCAACAGACAATACGACCCGCACGGTCGCCAACGTGCGTAGCTACTTTAATAAGTTCGGAGGCAACCTCGGTACGACTGGTAGCTTGGAGTTTCTCTTTGATCACCGCTGCGTCTTCCACGTTCAGCCCAAGACTGAGATAGACCAGGAAGAGCTGATCCTAGACTTGATCGACTATGGCGTAGAGGATATAGAACAAGACGAGGAGGAGTGGGTCATCGAGGGCGACTTCTCTCAGAATGGTGCACTCCAGGCCAAGCTCGAAGAGCTAGGATTTGAGATTAGCTCGGTCGAGTTCATCCGCGTACCCAACGACACCCGCTCGGTCAGCGCAGAGGAGCGCGAAGAGCTCAACAAGCTCATCGAGAGACTCGAAGAGGATGAAGATGTGCAGAACGTCTTCACCAATATGGAGGACGAGGAGGAGGAGGAGTAATCGGCTCCTCTACCATCCCCACAGCTTCGCACCGCCTTTTATTTCCTTTCTTACAGCAGATAGACTGTAGCACTGTTGCCCTTTGTTTAGCGCACGAATCCCTTTAGCACATGCAGCACATACGTAACTTTTGTATCATAGCCCACATTGATCACGGCAAGAGTACCCTCGCCGATCGCCTTCTGGAGTACACAGGTACCGTCCAAAAGAAAGATCTGCAGGATCAAGTCCTAGACAATATGGATCTAGAGCGTGAGCGTGGCATCACGATCAAGAGCCACGCTATACAGATGTCCTATACTAAGGATGATGTGGAGTATACGCTCAACCTGATCGACACGCCAGGACACGTGGACTTCAGCTACGAGGTCTCTCGCTCCATAGCTGCATGTGAGGGGGCGCTGCTCATCGTAGACGCTTCGCAGGGAATACAGGCGCAGACCATCAGCAACCTCTACATGGCGATCGATCATGACCTGACGATCATACCTGTGGTCAACAAGATCGACCTGCCTGGTGCTTCTCCAGAAGAGGTGCAGGACCAGATCGTCAGCTTGCTGGGAGTAGATCCAGACGAAGTGCTCTTTGCCAGTGGTAAGACGGGACAGGGTGTCAACGAGATCCTCGATGCCATCGTAGAGCGTGTGCCAGCCCCTGTGGGCGATCCGGACGCTCCGCTACAAGCGCTCATCTTTGACTCCGTCTTCAACCCCTTCCGTGGCATCATCGCCTACTATAAGATTGTCAACGGCTCTATAGCCAAGGGCGACAAGGTCAAGTTCATCAATACGGGCATGGAGTACGACGCCGATGAGGTAGGCGTACTCAAGCTCGACATGGTGCCGAGAGATCGGGTCAACACGGGCGACGTGGGCTACATCATCTCTGGCATCAAGACCAGCAAAGAGGTCAAGGTAGGTGATACGATCACCCACATACAGCGACCCGCCTCAGAGGCTATCGCAGGCTTTGAGGAGGTCAAGCCGATGGTCTTCGCTGGTGTCTACCCCATCGACACGGAAGACTTTGAGGATCTACGCGCTTCGCTCGAGAAGCTACAGCTCAACGATGCTTCGCTTACCTTTACGCCTGAGAGCTCGGCAGCACTAGGCTTCGGCTTCCGCTGTGGATTCCTTGGTTTGCTCCACATGGAGATCATTCAGGAGCGTCTCGACCGTGAGTTCAATATGAACGTCATCACGACCGTCCCCAACGTCTCCTACCTCGTTTACGACAAGAAGGGTGGCGTGACCGAGGTACACAACCCGTCTGGTCTGCCTGATCCGATGCAGATCGATCACATCGAGGAGCCGTACATACGAGCCACGATCATCACTGATACCGCCTACATCGGTCCTATCATGACGCTTTGCCTCGACAAGCGCGGCATCCTCATCAAGCAGGAGTACATCAGTGGTAATCGTGTCGAGATCTACTTCGATCTGCCTCTCGGTGAGATCGTCATCGACTTCTATGACAAGCTCAAGAGCATCTCACGTGGCTACGCTTCCTTTGACTATCATCTGAGCGACTTCCGTCCCTCTAAGTTGGTCAAGCTAGACATCCTCCTCAATGGCGAGCCCGTCGATGCGCTCTCGACGCTGACGCACTTTGACAATAGCGTCCCCTTCGGTCGCCGCATGTGCGAGAAGCTCAAGGAGCTCATCCCGCGCCAGCAGTTTGACATAGCTATCCAAGCCGCCATTGGTGCTAAGATCATTGCCCGTGAGACGGTCAAGGCGGTGCGCAAAGATGTGACAGCCAAGTGCTACGGCGGTGATATCAGCCGTAAGCGTAAGCTACTAGAGAAGCAAAAAGAGGGTAAGAAGCGTATGAAGCAGATCGGCAACGTGGAGATACCGCAGAAAGCCTTCCTCGCTGTCCTCAAGCTCGACTAAAGCCACCGCTACAGCTCCTTTGACCTTCTACAGCCTAGGCTCGCGTCTAGGCTCCCTAGCTGTCCCCCATACGTAACAATTCACCTAACCAAACGAACTAACCCATGCCATCCCTAAAGCCTACACAGCAGAAGCAGCTCCGCAAGCCACAAGCCTCGCTCGACCGCACGACCGAGGGACGTGTACCACCTCAAGCGACAGACATTGAGGAGGCTGTACTAGGCGCCATACTACTGGAGAAAGAAGCTTTCTCTGAGATCAGCACGATCCTGGAGCCCGAGAGCTTTTATGTCAATGCGCATCAGACTATCTTTGAGGTCATGCGCGACCTCAGTCTGGAGGAGCAGCCCATAGACCTGCACACCGTCAGTCAGAGACTACAGCGTGAGGGTAAGCTGGATCAAGTCGGGGGGATGCCTTTTCTCGTTGACCTAACCAACCGTGTCATCAGTGCAGCCAACCTAGAGTACCACGCTATGATTGTGGCGCAAAAAGCACTGAGCCGCAATCTCATCAAGTTCTCTACCGAGGTACTCACCACAGCTTACGAAGACACCATCGACATCGAGGATCAGATGGAGACTGCTGAGGGTGCTCTCTTTGCGCTCTCGCAGAAGCATCTTCGCAAAGATGTACAGCCTATTAACTCCGTTCTCAAGATCGCTATCGACGACATCAAGGCTGCAGCCAATAGTGCCGAGGGTATCAGCGGTATCTCCTCTGGCTTTGACGGCATCGATGCGATGACAGCAGGCTGGCAGAAGTCAGACCTTATCATCATCGCTGCACGTCCCGCTATCGGTAAGACAGCCTTCGTCCTATCGATGGCTAAGTATATAGCCGTGGACAACAAGATACCCGTTGCCCTCTTCAACCTTGAGATGAGTAGCGTACAGCTGGTCAAGCGTCTTATCAGTAACGTCTGTGAGCTCCCAGGCGAAAAGCTCAAGAGCGGTCAGCTCGAGAAGTTTGAGTGGACGCAGCTTGACGAGCGTATCAGCGTCTTGGAGAATACGCCCCTCTACATAGACGATACGCCCAGCCTCTCCGTCTTCGAGCTACGTACTAAGGTGCGCCGTCTCGTGCGAGAGCACGACATCAAGATCATCATCATCGACTACCTCCAGCTCATGAACGCTAGTGGTATGAACTTTGGCAACCGCGAGCAAGAGGTCAGCACCATCTCCCGCTCGCTCAAGATGCTTGCCAAGGAGCTAGACATCCCCATCATCGCCCTCTCACAGCTCAACCGTGCTGTCGAGCTGCGCAAGAACGATAGCGGGACGAATAGCAAGGTGCCGCAGCTCTCCGACCTGCGTGAGTCAGGAGCTATCGAGCAGGACGCCGATATGGTTTGCTTCCTACACAGACCCGAGGTCTATGGCATTATGCAGGATGACTACGGAGATACCAAGGGTATTGGTTACTTCATCATTGCCAAGCACCGTAACGGACCGATCGGCGATGTGCGTATCGGCTTCCGTGGCGAGTTTGCTAAGTTCTATCCACTTGAGGAGGCGAACATGCACTACACCTCTCAGATCAATGGCGGTAAAGCTCGCTCTGCTGCGACATCGGCGCCTAGCAGCTCTTCTATGGGCAGTACACCCCACCCATTCGATCAGTCGTTTAGCGCTGGAGCCTCAGACTTCAACCCGATGGCCACAGACGACGAGGAGAGAGACTTCCCCTTCTGAGACTGTTGCAAAAGTCAACAGTCTCCCTACTAAGACATTTATTCCGCTACTAAAGCAATCCTTTGACGAGACTGTCACCTTACCGTGGCAGTCTCTTTTTGTTTGCGCGCCCTCTTGAGACTGTTGCAAAAGTCAACAGTCTCCTCTTACTCCTCCTCAAAGTCGACGTACTCCCCTTGGTCCTTCTCAAACTTCTTCTTCGCTATATCCTTCATGTCGAGCTTGCCCTGCTGTGACTGTGCGTCTTCTGGGCTTTGCTGTGAGGCGGCCGAGTGCCACCCCTTGCGTGGTGCTTTTCGTGACTTAGTGTGTGGATCAGCCTGCTGTATGTAGCGTCTCACCATCCAGTACAAGATGCGAGGTGCCAAGTATCTAATAAGCAGGTACGCAAGTGCTAAGACGAGGATCAGACCAAATATGAATTCCATGTGTGTCGGGGTAGATTAAGGTGTTACTGTTGAGCCGTAGCATCGATAGCGTCCGAATTGCTCTTGATCTGCCGACCGATGACCAGCGAGACGATGATATAGAGCAACATCACTAGGCGTAGCGTACTCGCCACGGAGCCTAGCCACATATAGAGACAGCCCGCAGGAACTAGGATCACGCCCCATGCGATGAGGATGATCGTACCATGAGGTGCTTTCATCTGTGCGCTTAGGTGCTTCAGCGAGAGCATCGGCATACGGCTCACCATCAGGATACAGGAGAGAAGGAGCAATCCGTAGCTAGTCACTAGCGAGAGGGCATCCACCGCACAGGCACAAGTGGAGAGCGAGATGCCGATCCACAAGAGCGCAGAGGCGGGCACTGGTAGCCCACGGAAGTAGTTGCTCGACCCCGTATCATTATTAAAGAGTGCCAAGCGGTAGGCTGCAAAAGGTAAGATCAGGAGAAAAGGTAGCGACATCATCAGAGCCGTAGACGCGGCATAGCCACTCGCCAAGAGTCTCCCCTCCATCGTGCAGAGAGCTAGGAGTGCTGGTGCTAAGCCAAAGGTAACCACATCTGAGAGCGAGTCCAGGTCAGCGCCTATCGGAGAGGTCGCATGCAGGAGCCGCGCCACCATACCATCGAGCAGGTCAAAGAAAGCACCCACAGCAATCCAGATAGCACCCATCTGGTACTCCTTATAGTATAGGATCGAGATGATAGCTGCCGCACCCGAGAGGATATTGCACAGCGTTAGGAGATTGGGGATAAATTGTCTTATCTTCATCACAGCGTTGTTTTGATCATCATACAGCAAGAAGCGTGCCTACTGGGGCAGATAGCCCAGCGTTGTCTCACCACCCACCACTTCGTCGCCTATCTTGATCGCTATCTCCGTACCCAGCGGCAGGTAAAGGTCAATGCGTGAGCCAAACTTGATGAAGCCTAGGAAGTCCTCGACCGTCACCTCGTCGCCCACCTTCGGATAGGTGACGATACGACGTGCCACAGCACCAGCGATCTGACGCTCTAGCACCTCATGGCCGCCATCTGTACGAATGATCACCGCCGACCGCTCATTGAGCACACTACTCTTAGGGAGAAACGCCTTGTAGTAAGCACCGCTCTGATGCTCCACATGGGTGATCGTGCCATTGCAGGCGACCCA
>CAMCJO010000023.1 GCA_945875135.1 uncultured Porphyromonas sp. | reverse complement strand
GAAGGAAACGAAAGTAGGTCAGAAAACTTTCGTTTCCCGACCTACTCGATTTCCCACGTGGGCAAGAAAAAATTCTTCGGAAGTTTCACTTCATTCCTCCGAAGTTTCATTTCATTCTTCCGAAGTTTTATTTCGCGCCCACGTGGGGGGTATTTCTCACGTGGATGTTTCGGATTTCCTACGTTGTACTTGGCTAAAATGGTAAATCGACGAGATCGCCGTGGAGTAGGGAAAGTATGCGGACATCAAGGCTGACGCATTAGATACGATGAGCTCATCGACCTCTCTCTATTCTTCATTTGTCGCTCATGAGTAGCTCCCGCCAGAGCGATTGTAATGCGTCAGCACTAGTTTTGCAGAGATTTACTGAGATGTTCCTTTTTTCATTACCTTTGTATGGGAGGTTATCGATACTTTTAGAGCGGATGCTCGCAGACCTCCGATATTCAACTAAAGACTAGGTATATATGGCAAAGAAAAACGAGAGGATCGTCGTTACTCCTCCTATTACAGATGTCGCAGCGAAAATGAAGGCGCTGGAGACTACCATGGGACGCATACAGAAGCAGTTTGGCAAGGGCTCTATCATGAATATGGCGGATGATGCCGTGGAGGATGTGAGTGTGATCCCCTCAGGGAGCTTGACGCTCGACATAGCTCTCGGTGTCGGGGGCTACCCTCGTGGACGTATCATAGAGATCTTTGGACCAGAGTCTTCGGGTAAGACGACGCTGGCTATCCACGCTATTGCTGAGGCGCAGAAGCTGGGCGGTATCGCTGCGATCATCGATGCGGAGCACGCTTTTGACCCGACCTATGCGCAGGCTCTGGGGGTGGACATTAGCCGTCTGTGGATCTCTCAGCCTGACGATGGTGAGCAGGCGCTAGACATTGCTGAGCAGTTGATTCGTTCGTCGGCGGTCGACATTCTTGTGGTGGACTCGGTCGCTGCTTTGACTCCTAAGGCAGAGATAGAGGGTGAGATGGGAGATACGCAGGTGGGTCTGCACGCACGTCTCATGTCTCGTGCTATGCGCAAGATCACGGCTGCCGTGAGTCGCTCTAAGACTTGCTGTATCTTCATCAATCAGCTACGTATGAAGATCAACTCGGGCTATAGTCCTATGGGGCCTAGCGAAGTGACGACGGGTGGTAATGCGCTCAAGTTTTACTCCTCTGTGCGTCTAGACATACGCGCTTACAAGCAGATCAAGAAGGGCGACGATGTGGTCGGTAAGGTGACGAGCGTGCGTGTGGTCAAGAACAAGGTGGCTCCACCTTTCCGTCGTGCTCAGTTTGACATTCTCTTCGGTCAGGGCATCAACCGTGTAGGCGAGATCATCGATGCGGCTACCGATATGGGCATCCTCAAGAAGAGTGGTTCGTGGTTCTCCTATCAGGGCAATAACATCGGCCAGGGTCGTGATGCGGTCAAGGAGCTACTCGACGACAATCCCGAGCTGGCAGACGAGGTGGCTCAGCAAGTGATGGATCAGCTAGCTCATGAGGGCAAGCTACACCTCTCGCAAGAAGCTGACGAAGGTGAGGAGAGCGAAGCCCTAGACACGACAGATCAGCTGGTCGACGAGGATTTTGATATATAATAGATAGTCAGAGGGACGTAGGGTGCGTGAGCGAAGGTTGCACCCTGCGCGACTCTCTGATCTACGCTATCAGATAGATCTGGGCCTATTGCGCTCCAGTCGTAAACTCTAAAGCATAGTTACCATGACAGCTCTACAACTTTCTCATGGTTGGCAGCAGCTCTCCGATCGCTCTGACGAAGAGTATACACCAGATCGTATCTCTGTGCTCCAAGAGGACGAGATATTTGTCTTCGGCAGTAATCTGCTAGGACATCACATGGGGGGAGCAGCACGTACTGCGCACCGAGTTTTTAATGCAGAGATGGGTGTTGGCGAGGGCTTGACGGGGCAGGCTTATGCCCTGCCAACGCTGGACGAGGATATGCGTCAGGTGGCTCCCGAGGCTTTGCGTGCGAGCTTTCGGCGGTTACTCCTCTTTGTCTTAGATCACCCTACGCTCACGTTTTACCTTACGGAGGTGGGGTGTGGCATCGCTGGGTGGTCTGCAGAGGAGGTGAGTGCCTTGCTGTGGGAGGCTGTGCGTGAACTCTCGGAGGAGGCTTATGAGCTGCGAGCTATGCCGGCTAATCTCGTGATCCCGAAGCGATTTAGTAGATCGTGAGTCTTGCCGTAGATCGTCTCTCGCTCTCGAGCGAGCAGTACACTCGATGGTGTGCTGAGACTCGCTCGCTACCGCTCTACGTGCAGCCTTGGTGGCTCCAAGCAGCATCGGGGATGGGAGAGATGGATGTACTGACTACGACGGGGAGTAAGGAGGGAGCTCCGACGCTTATGTGGCCTCTCTTTATGCCCACACGACGTCACCTGATTGTGCCTCCTAATTGTCAGTCTGCTGGTCCTCTGAGTGACCGCTCGGGGGCGGTGGGTGAGAAGCCCTTCGATCGGGACCGATACATCGCTCATCTAGCTGCTATGCAGGCACTGGGAGAGGCTCTGCCCTCATCGCTACGCTATATAGAGGCGCACCTGCCGCTGGAATACTGGGACTGGCTACCATGTGAGACGCCTGCGGGAGCATGGCGTAGCTCGGTCGCTTATACCCACCTTCTTGACTTGACGCAAAGCTTGCCTCAAGAGCTGTACAATAGTTTGATCCGACGGAAGGTGCGCCGCGCTACTGCCTTGGGTCTGCGAGAGCTTTGGGCTGAAGAGACGAATGTGTCAACCTGTACGCAGATGTTGGTGGATCTTTGCCATAAGAGCTTGCTGCGTAGCGGAGGAGATCGTCTCTGCGCCTCCTCGCTGAGACGACTTGTGACGGCTGCTGTGGCGCGTCGACAGGGTGCTCTCCTATTGCTACGCTCCCCGCAGACGGATGAGCCCGTGGCGGGAGCCTTTGTGGCGCATCATGCTGGCACTGCCTACTACATTGCGGGGGGACAGGCGAGAACGCCTGAGGGAGAGGATGCGATGGCGCTACTGCTGGATAAACTGATCACATGGAGCCTAGAGGCGGGGTGCCATACCTTTGACTTTGAGGGATCGATGCAAAGCGGGATCGCCTTTTTCTTTCGCAATTTTGGAGCAGTGCCACACCCTTACCTGCGTCTGCAGGCGGGGCGACAGACGCTAGCCATGCGGCTGCAGTTGCGTCGGTACTATCTACAGCATCTCTATTGAGCTCGTTTGACTTGTAAAGCTATCGATCTATATGCGACACTACGAGGCGACAGAATATATTTTATCGTTTCTACTCGGAGATGCGACTCCGCTTGACATATCAGGCCAAATCCGCATCTCGCGTCACGCTCAGAAGCAACGCTCACCAGACTACGTCGCTTACTGTCGGCCTGAGGAGGCGGAGCCGTATCACCGTGTGGTGATCGTTCCGTCAGGCTTTTTTGACTATGATCAGTATGGTCGTGCTGAGTCGATGCCTGCGCTGCCGCTGGCAGAGTGGCACGGCATGCCTCTGCTCTTTGGAGAGCCTCGTGAGGAGTATATAGAGACGCCTTATGGTAGGCGACTGGTGATCTATGCTGACCTGGTGGCGAGTAGCTTCTTCCTCCTATCGCGCTACGAGGAGATATACTATCGTCAGCGGCGGGATGAGCATGGTCGCTTCCCTGGGCGTGAGTCGCTGGCATATCGTGCGGGCTTCTTGGAGCGTCCGCTGGTGGATGAGTATGCTGCGGAGCTACGACGCCTGATGAACGAGATAGGTCTGGCGGTGCAACCGGTGGTGCCTGGCTTTAGTTCGGTCTCCCTGACGCACGATCTAGATCAACCGTACTACAGCTCGGGTGTGCGGGGCTTCTTGCGATTGCTCCTCAAGGAGCACCTCTCTCTGCGGGCCGCTTATCGCAATACTTTCTCACGGGCTAGTGAGGATCTCTTCTTTAGCTATGGACGCTTCCTCGATTGGAATGTGGAGACCCAGCGTAAGTGCGCTGCGCCTGTACGTACGATCTTCTTTATCAAGACTCCCAGCCCGAATCCACTGGACAAGCCTAACTATACACTGCATAATCGCAAGATAGCGGCGATCATGCGGTTGGCGCGGAGACGCAAGGTGGAGTTTGGTCTGCACCTAAACCTCTATTGTTCTGAGCATCCTGAGGCGGTGGAGGCGGCTAAGACAGAGCTAGAGAAGGAGCTGGGCGAAGCGGTTATCTACTCGCGCCATCACTATCTAGCGGTGCGTGAACCGGAGGACTACAATGCGCTCCTCGGTGCGGGTATCTACCATGACTACTCGATGGGTTACGCTGATGTGGCGGGCTTTAGGCTAGGCACCTCACGGCCTGTGCGCTTTATCAATCCGCAAAGTCTAGAAGTCACAGATCTGATCCTGCATCCGCTTACGGTGATGGACTACACGCTACACGATGAGAAGTATATGCACCTAGACTATGCAGAGGCCGAGCGTGTGGCTGTGGCTATGGTCGATCAGACGTACAAGTATCATGGAGAGGTGACGCTACTCTTTCACAATGAGAACCTCCTACTGGACGATCCGCACATTTACCACACACGCCTGTACCGAGCGTTGCTGCGCCAGATCATCAAGCTCTCGCCAGCACCTGACATCGTAGGGTTATAGTCTTGCCTATCCTATGCGTTCTCATCGTATCTTGCTCCTGACTGATCTGCTGCCCCCGCAGTTTGCGCCTCGTATCACGGCACTCCTGCAGCGGCTCCCCCAGGGTGACTGGCAAGTCGATGTGGTGAGCGAAGAGATACGAGGGGATCACCGAGGCTCTCACGGCTCTGTGGAGCAAAAGAGTAGCTTACCGGCGCATCGTCTGGAGCGTGTGTCGCTAGCTCCTAGGAGGGGTAGGTCGCTCTATGCACTCGCTGATGCGCTATGGCAGGTGAAGAGCCGGCACCTCGTACGTCACTTACGACAGCATTACGACTTGACGCAGTACGCACTGATCGTGGGAATGAGTTATCGCACCTTCCCGCTACCGGCGGTCGCTCGATTGGCACGGCAGACGGGTCTTCCTGCCGTGATGGACTGTCGAGACATCGTCGAGGAGTATACGCCAGAGGGCTTTCTGCCAGTACCGCTACCACGCTGGTTGCCTCTGCGCAGAGAGGCTTATCGTTGGCTGCGAAGACGATTTATCAAGGCTCGTACGAAGGCACTCAAGGCAGCCACAGCTATCACGACTGTCTCTGAGTGGCACCGTGATCTGTTACAGCAGCTGCACCCTGACCAGCAGGTCGTCTGTATCCCTAATGGTTATGACGAGAGACTCTTTGTCGCATCGCCTGAAGAAGCTTCTCAGTTGCCCCTGCGCATTGTGTACACAGGGCGGCTACTCTCGCTTGAGATGCGCGACCCGACGCTACTCCTAGAGGCACTGCAAGACAAGGCACTGAGTAGATGGGTCTGTCGTGGCGCTGTCGAGATCCATTGGTACTGTGATGTCGCTTCGCAGCAACTCCTAGAGAGTCTTCTAGAGGGTTATAGTGATGAGGTGCGCGCCTGTCAATACTTTCACGCTATGGTGCCTTATGCTGAGGTGCCGACGCTACTGGCTCAGGCAGACATGCTCCTCCTCTTGGGTCGTCGTGAGCAGCCTGAGGGTCCTCACGGGATGGTTACGACGAAGCTCTTTGAGGCGATGGCGATGCGTCGACCTATCCTGATGGTGGAGAGTGACGAAAGCGTTGTAGCTCAGATCCTCAGAGCGCATGGAGGAGCACTTGCGGCAACCGAAGTGGCGCAGGTGGTGCAGTTTCTCGCAGATCACTTGAAGCGTCTGGAACGTGGTGAGGTGCTACCGATAGATACCTTTACTGACCATTACCAGCAGTACACGCGAGCAGCGATGGCGGAGGCTTTTGCGCAGCTCTTCGGTACACTCGTCTGAGTATACCACTCTGTCTAGGAAAGAATAAATGAATCAAGCCCAGCAAACGAATGAGTCTGCTGGGCTTGATCTGTATAGGCGGACAGCCTATGTGATACTTATTAGTAGTTCTCAGCCATTGGCTCGAAGAACTCCTGTGGGTGATCGCAAGCGGGGCACTTAGCGGGCGCCTTCTTAGCCTTAACGACGAAACCACAGTTGCGGCACTGCCAGTAGATCTCCTCGTCACGCTCGAAGTACTTGCCAGACTCGACACGCTCTAGGAGCTTGAGGTAGCGCATCTCGTGCTCGTGCTCAGCCTTAGCTACGTTGCGATAGACGGCTGCAATGGTCTTGAAGCCCTCCTCCTCGGCGATGTCGGCGAACTCAGGATACATCTCCTCAGCCTCGCAGTGCTCACCATCAGCGGCAGCCTTGAGGTTCTCAGCGGTGGTGCCGATGACACCAGCGGGGAAAGCAGCGGTGATCTCAAGCTCACCACCCTCGAGGAACTTAAAGAAACGCTTAGCGTGCTCCTTCTCCTGATCAGCAGTCTCTAGGAAGACAGCCTCGATCTGGCGATAGCCCTCCTTGCGAGCTACTCCAGCGAAGTATGTATAGCGATTTCTAGCTTGTGACTCTCCAGCGAATGACTTCAGGAGATTCTGTTCGGTACGTGTACCTTTGATTGATTTAGTACTCATTTGTAGGTATTCTAAAGGTTAAATGGATTCATTACCACCACAAAGATACCTATTTATTGTGAGTCGTGCAAATATAGCCATGCGAGATTACGGCATGTAGTATAAGCAAAGCCCCTAGAGCGACCTATAGATCGTCTAGGGGCTTGCGTCTTGTTGCTTAGCGGAGAGGGGCGCTTATGCCTCTTCCTGCTCGATAGCTAGTTGTCCACGGTAATAACCACACTCAGGACAGATGGTGTGATATACGTGCCATGCTCCACAGTTGTTGCACTTAGCTAGTGTGGGGGTTGCTGCTTTGTCGTGCGTTCTACGCTTGGCAGTGCGCATCTTGGACTGCCGTCTTTTGGGATGTGCCATTGTTTATCTGTTTTATTATTTATCCTTCTCTTGTTGTAGTGAGTCACGTAGCGCACTGAGTGCAACCCAGCGCTCATCAGTCTCCTCTGCTGCGTTGGGATCGAGATCATCTAGGATGGCCTGCATATCCTCGGCACAAGCTCCGTCGGGGTGTACCCGGCTGATGGGGAGTGATAGCACGATGAGGTCGTAGATCAAGTCAGCACAGTCGAGTGAGGGGCTGTGACGCGGCACGATGATCTCCTCATCGCTTACCTCCTCGTACTGCTCGCCCAGCTTGACGACGATATGTTGAGACATCTCGATGCTCATCTCTAGGGGAGCTAAGCAACGATCACAATGTGTCTGAACAGATCCTGTGAGCGTCAGCTGAAGGTCGAAAGTATCTCCGACACGATCTATGCGGATGGCGCATGCTACGGGACCTCCGCTGAGGTCAAACGTAGGGCGTGACTCTAGAAAAGCTGACTCCACAACAAAGTCTTCGGTCGAGATGCCTTGCGGCAATCCCTTCAAGTGTATCGTGTACCGACCTCCGTGAGACATAGTGTGCTACAAACTTCTCTAAATTGACTCTAGAGTGACACTATAAAGGTGTACTCTAGGGGGTATGAGCGCAAAGGTACAGAAAAATCAGTAGACGGCAAGCGACGGGGTTGGCTATTAGCTGTTGGCTGTTAGCACGCCGATTCATTCTGATTCACTCCGATCTCTAGCTTCTAACCTCTAGTCTCTATTTACATATCTTTACGGGGAAATCCGTCCGATACCCTCCTCTCTCGAATATCCACGTGGAAAATCTCAAATCTCCAGGTGGATGCTTTTCTTTTTCCACGTGGGCGTGATTTCATTCTTCCGAAGTTTCATTTCATTCCTCCGAAGTTTCATTTCATTCCTCCGAAGAATTTTTTCTTTTCCACGTGGAGATTTTGAAATATCCACGTGGAAATCACTTTTCCCCGGCACAGTGCCGTTTTGATATGTAGTCGGCTCTAAATTATTGTAACGAGCCATCGTCGAATTTGCCCAGCTAGGGCTGTTGGCTCTTAGCTAGAGCTGTCGGAATGTATCGGAGCTATCGGAATAATCGGATATCTAGCTTCTAACGTCTAATCTCTTTTTTCAGTACCTTTGTCGCGCGGTGGGTTTGCAGGCTCATCGCATGCAGCATGTCGTGCTGTGGCCCAGATGGTGGAATCGGTAGACACGAGGGACTTAAACTCCCTTGGCCAATTGCGGTCGTGCGGGTTCAAGTCCCGCTCTGGGTACCAGCCTCTCGGCGAGACTCATTCGTGTGGGGAACGGCCCGTCTCGCTAGTTTTTAGTATCTTTGTGGAGAACGAAAAGAATTCATCATGGCTGCCAAAGACAAAAAAGTACTCTATATATCTCAAGAGATATTCCCCTATCTGCCTGAGAGTGACCTCGCACATGTCGCTCGTTACCTCCCTGAGCATATACAAAATGCTGGGCATGACGTGCGCATCTTTATGCCACGCTACGGTCTGGTCAATGAGCGTCGTAATCAGCTCCACGAGGTGATCAGGCTATCGGGTATCAATGTCATCGTCGATGACTATGACCACCCGCTCGTCATCAAGGTTGCCTCCATACCCTCTACACGCATACAGGTCTACTTCATCGACAATCCGGATCTCTTCGGGCGTAAGAGTCTCTTTGGCCCAGCTTCGGAGGGTGCTCCTAGTGACAATGCGGATAGGAGTATCTTCTTCATTCGCGGGGTCTTTGAGGCGATTAAAAATCTTCGCTGGATACCTGATCTGATACACTGTCTGGGGTGGTTTTCGGCCTTGGCTCCAGTCTACCTTAAGACTGCCTACAAAAATGATCCTTACTTCGAGCGTGCTAAGGTGATCTTTTCGGTCGATGGCAACGAGGAGGAGGGTGAGATCGGTGACGATCTGATCAAGAAGCTAGAGTTTGACAAGATCACGGGCGATATGCTTGCTCCACTCCAAGGGGAGGTGACACCCGATGCGCTACGTCGTATGGCGATCCATTACTCTGATGGAGTGATCCTCGGTCAGGAGACGGTCTCCGCTGAGTTGATTGAGTATCTACGTTCAGAGCCTGACCGCAAGGTGCTAGAGTATCCAGGTCCGGCGGCAGAGCATCCCGAGGCTTATGTAGACTTTTACCGCAGTCTGACAGACTAAAAGCCCTGCTTCAGACATATATAGTGAAGCGCTCAGTGACGGATATAGTTGCTGGGGGCTTTGCTGGGTTTGATCGTTTCGTTAAAGGGAAAATGAGCGATGGTACTTTCGTACCTAAAAAGGGCTAGTATCAGCGAAATAAGTCGTACCTTTGTGCTATCCATGTGACGGTGCCGATCAAATTACAGTGGAGGTGCTGTGGCAGTTGCTAGTATTCCCCTATTTCTAGCGTTTGCTCATCAGTCCCCCTCGACTGTAGGAGAGAGGGCATAGTCTTATGGTGTGCAAAAGTTTTTATGTAGGGGTCTATTGCTAGGAAGGTCTCGCTCAATCACCCTCTCAAGGAGTTGAGCCCTACGCCTATTATTCATCCTAATTATGACAGACAAACCGAACAAAAGAATTATCGAAGAGGTAGTCATACGCTTCTCAGGCGACTCGGGCGACGGTATGCAGCTCACGGGCTCCATCTTTTCTGATATGTCAGCGATGTATGGTAACTCGGTCTCGACCTTTCCCGACTATCCTGCTGAGATCCGTGCTCCTCAGGGCACATTGGCTGGCGTATCGGGCTTTCAGGTACGTATCGGACGTGATCAGGTCCATACGCCTGGAGACTATGCCGACGTACTGGTGGCGATGAATGCTGCTGCCCTCAAGGTTAATGTGAAGAACCTACGTCACGACTCGATCATCATCATCGATAGTGACTCCTGTGGAGAGAAGGATCTTAAGAAGGCTCTCTACCAGACAGATGATCCTATTAAAGAGCTGGGGCTCAACCCCGATAGAGTACTCGCATGCCCCATCAGCACAATGGTGCAGGAGGTGCTCAAGGATATAGATATGGACGCCAAGGGGAGACTAAGGTGCAAGAATATGTTTGCCTTAGGCATCGTATCGTGGCTCTTTGACAGACCCCTAGAGCAGGCTGAGCACTTCATCAGTAAGAAGTTTGCTAAGAAGGAGATCATTCGTCAGGCCAATATAGCTGCCCTCCACGGAGGATACTCCTATGCGGCTAATACACACGCCTCAGTAGGCACACCCTTCGTCATCGAGGGTGCACCACAGGAGGCTGGCGTATACCTAGATGTGACGGGCAATAAGGCTACCGCTTTCGGACTCATAGCTGGTGCCGAGCGTGCTGGTCTCAAGCTCTTCCTGGGCTCTTATCCTATTACTCCCGCCACAGACATCCTACACTTCCTCGCTAAGTACAAGTCTCTCGACGTGATCACGATGCAGGCTGAGGATGAGATAGCAGGTATCTGTACCGCCATCGGTGCTTCCTACGCTGGTCGCCTCGGAGTCACCTCTACCTCAGGTCCTGGTGTGGCACTCAAGAGTGAGGCACTCAACCTCGCCGTCATCGCTGAGCTACCACTCGTACTCGTAGACGTACAGCGTGGTGGCCCCTCGACAGGTATGCCTACGAAGTCGGAGCAGACCGACCTCCTACAGGCTATGTATGGGCGCAATGGTGAGTCACCGATGGTGGTGATCGCTCCTACCTCTCCCTCTAAGTGCTTTGACGCTGCTTACTATGCGGTCAAGATAGCCATAGAGCACATGACGCCCGTCGTCCTCCTCTCAGATGCTTATCTGGGTAATGGCTCGGTGGCATGGCGTATACCTGACTACGAGAAGTATCCCGAGATCAAGCCTCACTACGTAGATCAGTACAAGGGTGAGGACCCGTGGATGCCTTATATGCGCGACCCAGAGACGCTCGTACGCTACTGGTCTATACCAGGAGCTGGCTCACTGCCTTACCGCACGGGTGGTCTGGAGAAGGATAATAAGACTGGTGCTATCAGCACAGATGGTCCTAACCATGAGCTGATGGTCCTACAGCGTCACAACAAGATACAGCACATTGCAGAGGTGATCCCACCGCTCACCGTAGAGGGTGATGTGGAGGACGCTGAGCTACTCATCGTCGGATGGGGTAGTACTTACGGACACCTGAGCGATGCTTGCCGTGCATTGCAGAAGAAGGGACATAAGGTGGCACACACGCAGTTCACCTTTATCAATCCTATGCCTAAGAACACCGAGGAGATCCTACGCCGCTACCCACGTGTCGTCGTCGCTGAGCAGAACCTCGGTCAGATGGCCATGCTACTACGCAACAAGGTCTCTGATGCCAATATTTATCAGTACAATCAAGTGCAGGGACAACCCCTCAAGGTGGGCAACCTCGTCACTGCCTTCGAAGAGATACTCGCTGAGCAACTGTAAAACCACAACTGCTATGATTGAAACAAATAGTAATCTAGAGAAGGGCACGCTACGCTTTGCCCCCAAGGATTTCAAAAACGCATCACCCGTCAAGTGGTGCCCAGGTTGTGGCGACCACGGTGTCCTAGCGGCTGTCCATAAGGCGATGGCAGAGCTAGGCATATCTCCTGATGAGACGGTCGTCGTCTCTGGTATCGGTTGCTCCTCGCGACTGCCTTACTATATGAGCACTTTTGGCTTCCACACGGTACATGGTCGTGGTGCTGCCGTTGCTACTGGTGTCAAGGTGGCTCGTCCCGACCTCACCGTATGGCTTATGTCTGGCGATGGCGATAGCCTTGCTATCGGTGGAAATCACTTCATCCATGCCGTACGACGCAATGTGGATATTAACGAGGTCCTCTTTAACAATCGTATCTATGGACTGACTAAGGGGCAGTACTCGCCCACATCGCCTCGTGGACTAGTCACCAAGAGCTCTCCTTACGGAACTGTCGAGGATCCCTTCGAGCCAGCTGAGCTTGTTATGGGAGCCCGTGGCAACTTCTTCGCCCGCGCTTTAGATGTAGATCAGCCTACGCTCACAGCTTGCCTTCTGGCAGGAGCTAAGCACAAGGGCTTTGCAGTCACGGAGGTGCTGGTGAACTGTATGATCTTCAACAATGGCGCACACGCTGCTATCAGCGACCGTGCCGTTCGTGCCGACAGAACCATCGTCCTGCAGCATGGTGAAAAGATGCTTTTTGGTGAGGATAAGCAGCGTGGTCTCGTGCTAGATGGTTTCAAGCTACGTACTGTAACGATCGGAGAGGATGGTTATACCCTCGAAGATATCTTGACTCACGATGCTCACGAGCCGAATCCTTTCCTACATATGATGCTTGCAGCTATGAACGGTACCGATGGACTCCCCGTCGCTATGGGCGTCATCCGTGATGTCGAGGGTGTAACCTACGATTGGGCTGTCCATGATCAGATCGATCAGCAAAAGGAAAAGAACAAGGTACGCACACTCCGTGAGCTACTTATGACGGAGGATACTTGGGAGATCAAGTAAAGCGCGCCTCTTAGTCTACACATCACCTGCGTAAGGTGACAAAATAGCGAGGGAGACTCACTGTCGAGTCTCCCTCACTGTATTTTCTGGCCATTGGCTGTTGGCTGTTAGCTCTCCGATCTGCTCCAATCCACTCCGACTCGCTGCGATCCCTCCGATCTCTAATTATTGCTGTCCGATAAAAGTCAGAAAGGGCATACCAAGGGGGCTCAACCATA
>CAMCJO010000022.1 GCA_945875135.1 uncultured Porphyromonas sp. | reverse complement strand
TTCATTGTACTCATAATTATCTTACTTACGAGTCAACTTTTTTCAGGGTAAGACACTCCGAAGTTTCATTTCATTCTTCTGAAGTTTTATTTCTCCCCTACGTGGAGAATAAAAGATAGCCACGTGGGGATGTGACATTTCCCACGTGGCTATCGTTAGTAATCTGGTTTGATATAATCCGTCGCGTTACGCTTCCTTGCCGAGGAGTATCTCGAGGCACTTAGCAGCTGAGTAGGCGACAGGTGTGCCTGGGCCGAAGATAGCTGCCACGCCTGCCTTGTAGAGGAAGTCGTAGTCTTGCGCTGGGATGACACCGCCGGCGGTGACGATGATATCAGGACGTCCGAGCTTGCGTAGCTCCTCGATGACCTGCGGGATGAGTGTCTTGTGTCCTGCTGCCAGTGAGCTGACGCCAAGGATGTTGACGTCGTTCTCGACAGCCTGACGAGCACTCTCCTCAGGAGTCTGGAAGAGAGGACCCATATCGACGTCAAAGCCGCAGTCAGCATAGCCAGTGGCTACTACCTTAGCACCACGGTCGTGACCGTCTTGTCCCATCTTAGCTATCATGATACGAGGCTGACGCCCCTCACGCTGTGCAAATTCCTCGGCAAGCTGCTTGGCATACTCCAGCTGCTTGTCATGTCCTGACTCTTTTGAATACACGCCACTGATCGTTCTAATTACTGCACTATATCGTCCGACGACTGCCTCGCAGGCATCGGATATTTCACCTAGCGAGGCACGTAGCCCGGCCGCCTTGACAGCCAGCTCTAGGAGGTTGCCCTGCTTGGTACGTACACACTCGGTGATCTCCTTGAGAGCAGCCTGTACAGCCTGCTCGTCACGATGAGCGCGTAGGTCCTCTAGACGAGCTACCTGGCTCTGACGTACGGAGGTGTTGTCGATCTCTAGGATCTCGATCGGATCCTCGTGCTCTAGGCGGTACTTATTGATACCGATGATCACCTGCTGGTTGGAGTCGATACGAGCCTGCGTACGTGCGGCTGCCTCCTCAATACGCATCTTGGGGAGACCGGTCTCGATAGCCTTGGCCATACCACCGATCTTCTCGACCTCTTGGATATGCTCCCAAGCTCTGTGAGCGATCTCGTCCGTGAGCGTCTCTATATAATAGGAGCCACCCCATGGATCGATAGAGCGGCAGACCTGCGTCTCCTTTTGGATGTAGATCTGCGTATTACGAGCGATACGCGCGGAGAAGTCGGTCGGCAAGGCGATTGCCTCATCGAGCGCATTGGTGTGTAGCGACTGCGTGTGACCGAGGGCTGCTGCCATAGCTTCGATACAGGTACGCCCCACGTTGTTGTAGGGATCCTGCTCGGTGAGCGACCATCCAGAGGTCTGGCAGTGCGTACGGAGCATGAGCGACTTAGGATTCTCAGCGCCAAAGCTCTTGACCACCTTAGCCCAGAGCATACGTGCAGCACGCATCTTGGCGATCTCCATAAAGTGATTGACGCCGATGCCCCAGAAGAAGGAGAGACGTGGCGCAAACTTGTCCACAGGGATGCCTGCGTTGATACCAGCGCGGAGGTACTCGATACCATCAGCGATGGTAAAGGCGATCTCGATGTCGGCCGTAGCACCAGCCTCCTGCATGTGATAGCCAGAGATGGAGATAGAGTTGAACTTAGGCATCTTTTGCGAGGTGTACTCAAAGATGTCGGCGATGATCTTCATCGAGAATTCAGGTGGATAGATGTAGGTGTTGCGCACCATGAACTCCTTGAGGATATCGTTCTGAATGGTACCAGCCATCTCCTCGAGCTTAGCGCCCTGCTCTAGTCCAGCATTGATGTAGAAAGCGAGGACAGGCAAGACGGCTCCATTCATCGTCATGGAGACAGACATCTTGGCTAGCGGGATACCATCGAAGAGCACCTTCATATCCTCCAGCGAGCAGATAGAGACGCCCGCCTTACCCACATCACCCACGACACGTGGGTGGTCAGCATCGTAGCCACGGTGTGTCGGGAGGTCGAAAGCGACTGATAGTCCCTTCTGACCACTCGCTAGGTTACGACGATAGAAGGCGTTACTCTCCTCAGCGGTCGAGAAGCCAGCGTACTGACGTATGGTCCACGGACGGAATGGGTACATCAAGCTATATGGGCCACGCAGGAAGGGGGGCAGACCCGACACATAGTCGAGGTGCTCTAGCTCCTCTATATCGTCAGCCGTGTAGACCGGCTTGACTTTGATCTGCTCTGGCGTAGTCCAGTTCGCCTCTAGAGCATGCTCCTTGCCCCACTTAGCGGCATCGGTGCGTCCAAACTGAGAGTGACTCAGGTCAATCTCTTTATATAATGGCTTTGTCATTTGTGTGTGTTTCTTAGAGGGTTACTACGCTAGTCCAAAGAGCTCGTTGAAGTGCTGCAGCGTCTCCAACACGTTACTACGGACATGGATAAAGTGCTCGATGCCGAGAGCTTGCAGCTGCTCCGTGCAGGCGGGATTGCCCGCTACGACAAACTGCGCTCTACCGTCGAGTAGACGGAACGCCTCAGGAGCGTAAGTCTCATACTCATCGTCACTAGAGCAGAGGACCACGATGTCTGCCTTAGCAACGACAGCTGCGTCGATACCCTCTTGGACTGTCTCAAAGCCGAGGTTGTCGATGAGCTTGTAGCCAGCACAGCCGAAGAAGTTGCCCGAGAACTGTGAGCGAGCAAGTCTCATGGCTAGATTACCAATCGTCAGCATGAAGACGACAGGCTGCTTGCCGCGCTCCGTCGTCAAGCGTAGTGCCTCAAACTGATTAGCACCACGGTCAAAGTTGAGAGGCTGTAGTCCCTCCTGCTTTTCTCCAGCAGAGCAGCCACATCCCGTCGTGATGACAGCGGGCGTCGCAAGCTTCTCGTGAGCAGTCTCTGTGAAGTTCGGGAATTCGTTGGTACCTAGTAGGGTCTCCTTGCGCTTTGCGACCGCTGCGTGACGCTCTGTATTGGCCTCCTGGAGGTCGCGCTGTAGTGCGCCCGTGGTGACAAAGCTCTCGAAGCCACCCTCGCTAGCGCTGATCTCGCCAAAGAGCTGCCAAGCTTGCTCAGCAATCACATTGGTCAGCGTCTCTATGTAGTAAGAACCAGCAGCGGGGTCGACAACCTTGTCGAAGTGGCTCTCCTCGCTCAGGAGGAGCTGCTGATTGCGTGCGATACGCTCAGAGAAGTCGGTGCTCTCCTCGTAAGCAATGTTGAAGGGTAGGACCGTGATCGAGTCGACACCGCCCAGCGCTGCCGACATAGTCTCCGTCTGTGAGCGGAGCAGGTTGACATAAGCGTCATAGATGGTCATATTCCACTGCGAAGTGGTAGCGTGCTGGCAGATCTTAGCGGCATCGCCCTTGTACTGATCGCCATGCGCTCCGATAATCTCGGCCCATAGCCAGCGTGCCGCACGGAACTTGGCCATCTCCATAAAGTAGCTTGAGCTGATGCCGAAGTGGAACTTGATCCTCCGAGCGATCTCCTCGACCTTGTGACCACGAGCCACCATCTGGTCGAGGACCTCAGCACCCCACGCGAGTGCATAGGCGAGCTCCTTGACGATGCCTGCGCCAGCGTTGCTCAGCATCGAGGCCTCTACGATGTAAAGGCGCATCTGTGGGATAGGCTTGGCAATGTTGTAGAGTTGCTCTAGCGTATCGTAACGCTTGTCGTCGACGACGCCCTTCATCAGCTCTCGCTTGAAGGGATTGTACTCGATAGCACCTCTTACGGCTGCACCATCGATCTTATGCTTCTGCACGTAGGCAACGAAGAGCTCTGCGAGCTCGACCGTACGAGAGATACAGGTTGAGAGATTGATCTCTACGGCCGTCAGGTCTATTCCCTTGAGGAGTGTCTCTAGGGTCTCGGCAGAGAGGATCGTCTTAGAGATGTTGAACCCGAGGGAAGTGACTCCCTTGTTGAGTATATCTAGTGCCTTAGCATTCGCCTCGGCGGGATCCTTAACCTTAATGTCTTGGCGTACGAGCCACTCATTGTTTAGCTTCGTCGATCGCACGTAGGGGTATTCACCAGGTAGTGCTAGACGTGAGGCATATTGAGCAATGTCTTCGCGTCTGTACATAGGCTGTAGGTTAAAGCCTTCAGGCGTACGCCATACGAGCCGCTTGTCAAAGGAGGCACCCTTGAGATCGACTGTGACTTTCTCCAGCCACTGCTCTTTGCTTACGGGGGGGAAATCCCCAAAGAGCCGTTCTCTTTTATTTGCCATATCGTATATGTGTGTGTTGTGTGAATTGATTACGCAAAGGTGCAACAATGAGGACTCTCTCCTATCCGATAGAAGCTAGTCGACCGTGTTGCTACCCGCAAAGATAACTATTTCTATTCAATAGAGCGTCACTAGTGCCTATTGTCATCACAACAATAGGACCAAAGGCTATAGATCAGCGAAGCTCTTGCGACGCAAGACGAAGTCGCGTCCAAGGTACTTCTCACGCACGAGAGCGTTCTCGGCGAGCTGCTCGGCCGTACCCTGAAAGAGTACCTTGCCCTCAAAGAGCAGATAGGCACGATCAGTGATGCTGAGCGTCTCATTGACATTGTGATCGGTGATCAGGATGCCGATGTTGCGCTGCTTGAGCTTAGCTACGATAGACTGTATGTCCTGCACAGCAATCGGGTCGACACCTGCAAAGGGCTCGTCGAGCATGATAAACTTAGGGTCGATAGCAAGGCAGCGAGCTATCTCGACACGCCGACGCTCACCTCCCGAGAGTCTATTACCCTGATTGGTGCGTACCTTGTGAAGTCCAAACTCATCGAGCAGTGTCTCCAGTCTCTCGTGCTGCTGCTCCGGTGTGAGTGGTGTCATCTCTAGCACCGCCTTGATATTGTCCTCTACCGAAAGCTTTCTAAAGACCGACGCCTCCTGCGCTAGATAGCCGATCCCGAGACGGGCGCGCTGATAGACCGGGAGCTTCGTAATATCCTGTTCATTGAGAAATATCTTGCCCCCATTAGGTACGACCAGCCCCACCGTCATATAGAAAGTGGTCGTCTTGCCCGCACCATTAGGGCCTAGCAGTCCGACGATCTCCCCTTGGCGTAGCTCGATAGAGACATCGTTGACCACGGTACGACTGCGGTAGCGCTTCACTAGATGCTCCGTACGCAAGAGTCCCGTCTCACCTTTGTGGCGATCAGGCGAGAGTGCCTCAGCGGTATCTATAGTGTCTGTCATAAGCTATACAAAGAGTAAGATGAGTAGCTGTGCGGTGATGATACGGACGAACATGCCGAGCGGATAAACCGTGGCGTAAGCGACCGTATGTCTGCTGCCCTTCAGCCTGTCGCCGACCACCTCCAGAGCCATCGGGTTCGCCATGCTACCACACACCACACCACACATGGTGGCGTAGTCACCCCGCTTGCGACGTAGCATATACCAGCCGACCAGCAGGATCGGGAGCACCGTCAGCAAGGCACCATAGCCGAGCCATACCAGGCCACGTGTGCTAAAGAGGATGTCAAAGAAGCCAGCACCCGACGAAAGTCCCAGACAGCCAAGGTAGAGAATCAGTCCCAGCTGGCGAACTAGGAGACTGGCGCTGTTAGTAATATAAGTGGTCACATGCATGCGTGGACCGAATGCGCCCATCAGAATACCGATGATGATACCGCCACCAGCCAGCCCCAGTCGTATAGGCAAGCTCACACCAGGGATATAGAAAGGTATCATACCAACGAAAACGCTGATGAAAAGACCGATGAAGAGCCCCAGCAGATTGGGCGTGTCCAGGTCCTTGATTTCGTTGCCGATTTTTGCAGCAACCGCATCGGTAGCTTCTTTAGTTCCCACCACGGTCATACGGTCACCGAGCTGCAGGTGTAGATCGGGCGAGGTGAGTAGCTCGATACCTGCACGATCGATGCGCGTCACATTGACCCCGTAGTCATTGCGCAGGTGCAGTGCGCTGAGTCGCACGCCGTTGTACTCCTTGCGTGTGAGTACGAGTCGCCTCGATACGAGACTCTGATCCACACTATCCCAGTCAATGTCGGAGCGGTTCCAATCCTTCTCCACCTTCTTACCAAAGAATAGCTCTAGCCTGGGCACCTCCCGTTCGTCCGAGACCACCAGCAGGCGGTCCCCTTCCTGAAGCTGTGTCGAAGAGTCAGGAGCTAAGGCCTTACCATCCCGCCACACACGACTGATTACGAAGGGCGTCTCAGCAACCCGTGAGACTTCCGAGATTGTTTTGCCGACGACCCCCATGTTCTTCACTTCATACTCGCTAAAGAAGGCGGCACGCTCCTCATCATCAGACTGCCCCTTGGCACGTCGCTTCGCTAAGGGGGCTAGCACGTAGAGTGCTAGTATGACACCCACCACACCAAAGGGGTAGGTGATCGCGCACGCCAGTGCCATCTCAGCCAGCATACTCTGCCCCTCGGCGCCTGTACTCGGCAGACTGCTCTGAGCCGCAGCAAGTGCGGGCGTATTGGTCGTTGCACCCGACAGGATGCCCACCCACTGACTGATGGGTAGCTCCGAGACGAAAAAGAGTCCCACGACGAATGCCAAGTTGACCAGCACAATGAGGAGCGAGTCAAGGTTGTCCCGTATGCCACCCTTCTTGAGTGAGGGGAAGAAAGCTGGTCCCACCTGAAGACCGAGGGCGTAGATAAAGAGGATCAGCCCAAAGTTCATCGCAAAGTCTAGCGTCCTCGCCTCTAGCGTGATACCCCAGTAAGAGAGCAGGATACCGACGAAGAAAACAAAAGTCACCCCCAATGAAATACGGGCTATACGAATACGAGCCAAGAGCAATCCCACCAGAGAGACCAGTGAAATCACAATAATCGATTGAGGCACCGATGGTATGACGAAGAGTTCGTTGAGAAAAGCTCGCAGACTATCCATACATGTAGTTAGAAATAGTAGGTCAGCCCCTACTTGGGGAGCCTGGCAGACGGGAGCGCACATCGTCTAGATGAAACGCCCCAATAGTTGCGCAAAGATACACAGAATCAGATTAACAGCGCATACGACTAATTTCCACTTCAGGACTGACGCATTATAATCGCTCTGTCAGGAGCTACACATAAGGACCAGCGAGGCATAGATGAGTGCACTATATATAATAATGTGTCAGCCCTGGATTGGCTGTTGGCTGTTAGCTATCGGAACCATCGGAACTATCAGAGTGATCGGATCTCTAATTTCTAACCTCTAGCACCTTTACATATCTTTACGGGGAAATTCGTCCGATCCCATCCTTTCTCGAATATCCACGTGGAAATCAGTTTTCTCCGATACAGCACCATTTCGATGTGTAGTCGGGTCTAAATTACTGTAACGAGCCGGCGTCGAATTTCCCCAGCCAGGGATGACGCATCATAATCGATTTTTCAGAAGCGACAGATGAGCGACAAGCGAGGAATAGCTACCTCCCTCTCCCTCCAGGTCACAAGTAGCGATGACGTAGCGAGACTCCTAGCGTCAAGTAGCTCTGACGATAAGGCTCGCAGTGGAGCCGCAGGAAGAGCCCCAGTTTGTCGAGATAGCGTAGTCGGGGATAGGCCTCGAGAGTGGCCTGCAGATGAGCATAGCTCTGCTCTCCCGTAGCCTTGTCATAGCCGATACCGAGGCCATAGCTGTGTCGCAACTCTAAGTATCGCCACTGGTAGAGCGGTATACCTATGAGGAGATCGCCGTGGAGTGTGGGGTGCTCCTTGTCAGGTCGTAGTGAGAGCTCTGCAGCATAGTTGAGAGAGGAGGTCTGCCAGCCAAGCTGCGCGCCGACACAGCCAGTACCGCCCGACAAGTGGCGACTGCACAGGAGTGATAGGTAGAAGTAGCTATCGGGGATCTCTCGACCTACATCTGGTGTGTAGCGCCCGAAGATGAGATCGCTCATGAGGTAGCCCACATGTGCCATCGAAACGCCTATGAGTCCGCCCCAGAGGACATCAGAGTACCAGTGACGGTTATTGGCCATGCGTCCGAATGCGACAGAGGTGGCAAAGAGGTACTGCAGATGAGACAGCAGCGGGTAGTCGGCACCGTACTCTAGGTTAAAAAGTTCGGCGCCGAGGAAGGCTGTTGCAGTATGCCCCGAGGGGAAGCTATTAGCCGTCGATCCATCGGGACGCATGCGCTGTACCACACTTTTGACCGATAGGACGATGGCAGCGGTGCCTAGAGCACCTATAGCATCGGCTGTCAGTATCTCGCCCCATGAACGAGAGCGTCCCGTAGCGCCGCCACAGCGCATAGCCAGTTGCAGCCCATAGGAGGCAAACTGCATGTGGTCGTCGTAATGATTACGCCAGCGAGTACCTAGGAGGGAGTGACGAGTCGTACGGATAGATACATCACTATGATGTAGCGGGTATGCCGCAAAGAGTGCTCCAGGGAGTAGCACGCTGAGGGGATCGGGCGAAGGAGCTAGCGTATCGGGCGAAAGGGCTAGTGTATCTGACGAGCTACTCTGCGCCAGTGTCCAGCTACAAGGGCGTAGGAGGAGTAAGAGGACGAGGGTAAGAAGCGTAAGATGTCGCATAGAGCTCTAAAGTTGTCTTAGATCAGATTACGACCTATGCCCCATGCGATGATGATGGCAAAGATGATCCAACTGGCGGTACGCCCTGAGAAGCGATGGTAGAGTCTCTCGGCTCGCAGATTATGTGGGCGAGAGAGCTCTAGCAGCACGAGGAAGGCAAAGTAGATCAAACCGGGTATGAGCATCACGTTGAGCTGTAGCACCCGTACGATGTTGCCATGGAGCAAGGCGTGAATGCCTCGCATAGAGCCACAGCCTGGACATTGCCACCCAGTGAGCTGCAGGAAGGGGCAGCGTGGTATCTGCAGGCTCTCGGGGGTGTATAAGTAAAGCACCACTCCCCCTACTAGCATACAGCCAAGTAGAGCGAGTAGTGCTTTGCTATGTCGGCTCGTGGCGGACATGTAGCCTCGACGTCAACAGTTATCTCAGATTGTCGAAGCCTCGTCCGTAGACTCCATGCACAGTTCCCTCCGATACGAACGCATCGGGGTCGATCTCCTTGATGATACGATTGATACTCTGTAGGTGAGCCTTGCGAGTGACCACCATGAGTATGCGCGTCTCTTCTTGTGAGTAGCCGCCCTCGGCATGTACGAGCGTGCAGCCGCGGTGCAGGCGCTGAATGATTGCTTCGTTGATCTCCTTATACTTTTTGCTAAAGATAAAGAGCTGTATCGAGTGCTTATTGCTATTGGTCCAGTAGTCGAGGGTCATAGCACAGAAGACGACCTCCACAATTGAGAAGGTGAGCAGCTCGGCACCGACCTGTGGGTCTTTGCCCACGAGGTATACATTGACAAAGTAGGAGGCAGTCACGATCGTCGCATCAATCAGGATCATAGCGCGCCCCAGTGAGAGTGTCGTGTACTTGTTAAAGATGGAGACGATGACATCCGTGCCGCCCGTACTGCCATTCACATGAAAGACTAGAAAGAGTCCACTACCGCATAGGATACCACCGATGATGACCGCCATAAAGCGCTCTCCCTGTAGCAGAGGCCCCACATTAGGGATGTTGCTTGTGAGCCAGCTACTTAGGTTGTGGTACACCTCTGTCGAGGAGTCGCCAAAGAGTGCCTGACCGATGGGAATGGTTATACCCATCAAGATGACCCCGATGAGTGTCTTGATCGAGTAACGCCAACCGAGGAAGATGATCGAGATGACCAGCAGACCGACGTTGATGATGTTATAAGGGATGTTAGCCGGTATCTGCGTAGCAATCTGTATGATGGTCGTGACACCTGCTAGTCCTCCAGTGGTAATCTCTTGGGATAGGATAAAACCTGTCCAACCAATTACATAGAGGCAGACACCGAGTATGATGAAAAAGAAGTCGTGGACGAAGTACCACGCTTTCGCTCGCTTACTATTGGGAGCTGCTAAAGCTTGAGTCATACTATATGATTTGTTTTCTAGAGATAGATGGGATAGTCTTCCCTTAGCCCTGCCCCAGTACGGCAGGAACGGAAGACTTTATCATTACAACACAATGTTGACAATGCGCCCTGGCACGACAATCACCTTCTTGAGGGGCTTGCCGTCGATCCACTTGATCGTATCAGCATGCGCCAGCACCTGCTCCTCGATCTGCTCCTTAGAGAGACCCGCGGGGAGCTCAAGGTTAAAGCGTACCTTGCCATTGAAGCTAACAGGATAGCGTACCGAGTCCTCAGCGATGAACGACTCGTCACACTGTGGCCAGGCAGCCGTCACAATGCTCTCAGCCGAGAGCGTCTCGCTACTGCATGTAGCGCGCATCTCCTGCCACAGCATCTCTGCAATATGGGGTGCAAAGGGCGAGAGCAGGATCACCAAGGGGCGTAGCACCTCTAGCGACGTGGTCTGCGCCTTCTGTAGCTCGCTCACAGCAATCATAAAGGCTGAGACGGAGGTGTTGAAGGAGAGTCGCTCGATGTCTTGCGTGATCTTCTGAATCAGCTTATGGATCGTGCGGCGCTCCTCACGGCTTGCCTGAGCCTCGGCTGAGACAGTGAGATGCCCCTCGCCGTCGTGGTAGAGCGACCAGACACGCTTGAGGAAGCGGTAGACGCCATCGATGCCATTCGTATCCCACGGTTTGCTCTGCTCCAGAGGCCCGAGAAACATCTCGTACATCCTGAGCGTATCGGCACCATACTGATCGATGATTTCGTCAGGGTTGATCACGTTGAACATTGACTTACTCATCTTCTCCACAGCAGAGCCACAGAGATAACTGCCGTCCGCCTCAGTGATGAAGGTGGCGTCGTGGAGGTCGTCACGCCACTGACGGAACGCCTCCTGATCGAGTACGTCGTTCTGCACTAAGTGTATGTCCACGTGCATCTGCGTCACATCGTACTGCTCACGCTGCGAGTAGGTGACAAACTGATTTGTCCCCTTGATGCGGTAGACGTAGTTGGAGCGTCCCTGGATCATCCCTTGGTTGACCAGACGCTTGAATGGCTCATCCTCGCAGACCACCCCAAGGTCATAGAGGAACTTATTCCAGAAGCGGCTATAGATCAGGTGACCCGTAGCATGCTCGGTACCGCCAATGTAGAGATCCACCTGTCGCCAGTAGTTATTAGCTTCGGGCGAGACCAAAGCGGACTTATTATTCGGATCCATATAGCGTAGGTAGTAAGCACTACTCCCGGCGAAGCCTGGCATCGTGCAGAGTTCGTAGGGATAGCCCTCCTCAGTACACCAATGCTTAGCACGCCCGAGAGGAGGCTCACCACTCTCCGTGGGGAGATACTTGTCCACCTCGGGAAGGGTCAGTGGTAGCGTGTCGAGTGGTAGCGTGTGTGGCACGCCCTCCTTATAATATATAGGTATCGGCTCGCCCCAGTAGCGCTGACGACTGAAGATGGCATCACGCAGACGGTAATTGATCCGCTTCTTGCCCAGACCGTGTTCATCGAGGTAGTGACACATATAGTCGATCGCCTCGGAGACTGGTTTGCCATCGAGGAGCGGCGAGTTGATTAGTTCGCCCTCTTTGCTGTCGAGGCTTTCGCTCCAAGTGGACGGGTCGGACGCTTCGCCACCTTTTGGCAAAACAACCTGACGTATCGGCAGGTCAAAGTGCCGTGCGAAAGCAAAGTCTCTCGAGTCATGCGCTGGCACCGCCATGATAGCACCCGTGCCATAGCCCGCCAGGACATAATCGCTGACCCAGATCGGGATCTGCTCACCCGTGAGCGGATGCTGTGCGTAGGAGCCCGTGAAGACACCCGTCACCGAGTGATCTGCCTGGCGCTCACGCTCCGTGCGGCGCTTCGTACGATCTAGGTATGCCTCGACAGCCTCACGTTGCTCTCCTGTAGTTAAGTCTGCGACCAGACTACTCTCGGGAGCTAGCACCATGAAGATGACTCCGTAGAGTGTGTCGGGGCGGGTCGTAAAGATCTCGATAGGCAGCTCACCACGAGCGGTGCTAGCCTTAAAGGTAACCGACGCTCCGACCGACTTACCGATCCAGTTGCGCTGCATCTCCTTGAGCGCATCGCTCCAGTCGAGCTGATCCAGACCCGCCAGCAGACGCTCCGCATAAGCAGAGACTCGGAGACTCCACTGCTTCATCTTGCGCTGCACCACAGGATAGCCACCACGCTCGCTCACGCCGTCGCTCACCTCATCATTAGCGAGGACGGTACCGAGCTCAGGGCACCAGTTGACCACACTCTCCCCAAGGAAAGCCAAGCGGTAGTGCATCAGCCACTCCGACCGCTCCGCTTCGCTCGCTGCTCGCCACTCCTCAGCCGTTAGCTCCAGTGGCGTACTGCTGTAAGCGGTACAGCCCTCTGTGCCATGCGCCTCGAGATGCTTGACCAACTTATCGATAGACTCAGCACGATCAGTGGCCGTATCGTAGTAATGGTGGAAAAGCTGTATGAAAGCCCACTGCGTCCACTTGTAGTACTCAGGATCGCAGGTCACCACCTGACGACTCCAGTCGAAGCCAAAGCCAATGTTGTCCAGCTGCTCACGGTAACGAGCGATGTTGACCCGTGTCGTCTCCTCAGGGTGGCGGTTCGTCTGGATAGCGTACTGCTCAGCTGGCAGGCCGAAGGCATCGTACCCCATCGGATGCAGCACGTTGTACCCCTGCAGACGCTTATAGCGAGCGTAAATGTCAGAAGCAATGTAGCCTAGCGGGTGCCCCACATGTAGTCCCGCTCCCGAGGGATAGGGAAACATGTCGAGTACGTAGTACGAAGGCTTGTCTCGGTCTATCTCTACCCTATAAATGTCGGCGTCTTGCCAGATGCGCTGAGCCGACTGCTCTATGTCGTGGTGATTGTAATCCATACAGTTCTCTCTATTATAGTACAAAGGTACGAAATTAGAGATTAGAAGTTAGAGATTAGAGATTATTGCTGTCCGATAAAAGTTTTTCAGCGAAAGAAGAGTCGTTTATTTCAT
>CAMCJO010000021.1 GCA_945875135.1 uncultured Porphyromonas sp. | reverse complement strand
GGTCACCACCTCTCTTTATATTCAGATGCTTGTACCTCTACATCTCAAGCTTTATCTAGAAAAGAGTTTAGCCATGACGATGTGAGAAGTAGTTATCGTTGCAGTCGCTTACTTGATGTCGATGATAGCAACGCGGTTCCACTCGTTTGTAGCAAATGGCTGTACAGTGTCGCCCTTGAAGTCAATGACGATATTGTCTGCACTGACACCATAGTTGTTTATGAGAGCGTCCTTGACAGCCTCTGCACGACGCTGAGAGAGAGTCATGTTGATGTTGGCATTACCAGTCTGCTCATCAGCATAGCCGACGATGTAGATCTTGCCACCATTTGCCTTAGCAGACTCAGCAGAGTTGTATACGTTGATCATCTGATTCTTGTCGATCTTAGCACTGCCGATACGGAAGGCTACAACGTTCTCAATAATAGGCTTTGTGACAGCAGGAGCAACCTCTGGGCACTCAGGGCAAGATACAGGACGCTTGCTGAGCTCAGCATTCTGAGCACGTAGCGAGCTGATCTGACCATTGAGGTCATTGACTAGGTCATAGTCCATAGGAGTGATAGGCTGGAAGGCTACACGACCGAGCTTGAAGGTTAGACCAGCAGATACAAGAGCTGTAACGTCTGCAGGCTCATGTACTGTACGAGTACCCTGGAAGTTGTTCTTAGAGACCATCATCTGACCCTCGAGGTTGAGGTCGACGCGCTTGCCTAGACGGAACTTGAGAGCGAGACCACCATTGAGGAGACCGCTGTAGTCATTCTCCGTACCGAGCTTATCACCGCTCTTATCGTTTGCAGAGTAGAACTTCATGTGACCACCTAGACCTACGAAGGGGATGAGGTGGAAGACGCGAGTCTCTCTATATGGAGCGAAGTAGTTGACTAGGTCAAACATAAACTCTAGTGAAGCAGCACCGAAGACGTTCTGATAGCGAACGAGCTCGTTAGCGGGCTTCTCAAAGCTATATACATTCCATGCGTAGCCGCGTAGGCGGGTAGCAAAGTAAGGAGAGTGCCAGCGTCCGAACGAAAGGCTGACAACGGGTGAGATGCGGTCTACAAACTCAGCGTCCTTATTAGCCTTGTTGCCAAAAGGTAGCATAGCAGCACCTCCGTGTAGCTCGATGAACCAATGAGCAGCAGGGTCTTGCTCAAACTCCGTCTTGTATGCGGGGCGATTGTCGACCTCCTGAGCCTCCTGAGCCTGAGCTACGAAAGCTGTCAGTGCGACAACGAGTGATAGCATAAATACTTTTGCTTTCATATTTCTAGTGTGTTTAATTCGTAGATTGATGATTTGAGTGAGCTATACGACTTACTTAGAGCGGATGATGACAACGCGGTTCCAAGCCTTCGTATCGAACAGCTTGTCTGTAGCACCCTCCCACTGAGTGGTGATCATATCAGCAGATACGCCGAAGTCATTGATGAGGGCATCAGCGACAGCCTTAGCACGACGCTCTGATAGACCTAGGTTGTAGTTGGCATCACCAGTTGTATCGGTGTAGCCGATGACTAGGATAGGCGTGTTGTGTGCCTTGACATACTCGCTGACGTTGTAGAGCGTGATCATCTGGTTCTTGTCGATGCGAGAGCTATCGAACTTGAAGAGGATCGTCTTGTCAGACATAACCTCTGTCGTAGTAGTCTGAGCTTTCACCTCAGGGCACTCAGGGCAAGATACAGGACGCTTGCTGAGCTCAGCATTCTGAGCACGTAGTGAGCTGATCTGGCCATTGAGGTCGTTGATTAGGTTATAGTCCATGGGGACAACCTCTGTCCACTCAACACCACCCATACGGAAGTTAAGACCTGCTGTGAGGGCTCCGTAGAGACCATTGTAAGCCTCGGGATTCCATGCGTCGATCTTGGGGCATGTGCTGTAGTCAAAGTTGAAGTTGTTGTAGATAGCCTTACCCTCGATAACAAGATCAGCACGACGTCCTAGACGGAACTGTAGCTGTAGACCAGCGTCGATAGCTGCTGTGTGATGGAGGTCCTCAAAGGCCTTGTTGAACTTCATGTTGTAACCCACACCTGCAAATGGGATGATGTGGAAGACACGCTTAGCGTTGTAACGGCTGAAGTGGTTGATGATGTCAAACATGAAGTCGTAGTGAGCACCTACGAAGCTTGTCTCGTAGTTCTTCACATCGTTGCCTACCTTATAGTAGGTGTGAGCCTGTGCACCAACTAGATTGAGGCGCGTAGCAAAAGAGGGGGTGTGATACTTGCCCAGAGAGAGCGAGTAAGACATCTGGAGGCGATCCATAAAGGGCTTCTCCTCGTTGCCTTCTAGAAACTGAGCTCCTACACCACCTTGTAGTGTTAGGAACCAATGATCTGATGCTGCACCGCGCTCAAAGGTTGTCTTGTAGACAGGCTTTGTGCCAGCTTGAGGTGCTACAGTCTCCTGAGCACTCAGCGTTAGAGTCGTTACTCCCAACAAGAGGGAGATCAGAAAGAGCTTTACTTTCATAATTATACTTTGTCTTGTTACTGGTTTGTTTCTGATTAGTTTATAGCATGTTAGTGTATCGCTCGTACCCCAAGAGTACTCTTCGCGAGTACGGAATACATTGCAAAAGTAGTGTTATTTATCGACTTAACCAAATAGCGAGCTAGATAAGCGACCTCGCACATTCCAGTGTCAAGTGCAACACGGTTACAAATGTAGGAAAAAAACTTCATAGGGAGTTTTATAGCCTAGTTTTTTGCGAGGTCTATTGTTTAGTTGATTTTGAATTTGTCTGATTTCATCGTCAGAGATTTCGTCAAAAGATTTTCCTTTAGGGATGTATTGTCGAATCAATCCATTGATATTTTCAATGTGAGGTTTGTCAGAAGAGCAATAAGGTTTAGCAAAGAATACAGGGATCTTGAGAGCTCGCTCTATAGACTTGAAGTGTGTGAACTCAGTCCCGTTATCAGTTGTACTACTGGAAATTGCGCCTTTTCACCTCTTAAGTTGGCGATCGGCCGTTAGCTGTTGGCTGTTAGCTAGAGATACTAGTGCCACTAGAAAACTAGACTCTAATCTCTAACCTCTAATATCTGACTACTAATCTCTAATCTCCAAAAGCTGTACCTTTGTGGGCCAAGCAGTAGCAGATGACCTCATGTCTCCCACGTACCTTCTCATAGATCAGGGTAATAGTCGCCTCAAGATCGCACTAGCGACCGACGAGCAGCTCTACCCTACACAACTTTACACTGAGCCACCCACTAGTGACCAGATACTAGAACTGATATGTAGCTACCAGTTACCAGCAGAGCCCCTCCTCGCTATCTATAGTTCGGTGGGAAAGAGAGAAGCGCCTTGGCTTGACTCTGTCAAAAGCATCTGCCAACGCTTCGTCACCCTCGACGCAGAGACACCGCTACCACTAGCTGAGATACGGTACGACAGGCAGAGCCTAGGCGTAGACCGCATAGCCAGTGTAGTCGGTGTAGCACGACTTACCTCAGCTCCCGCTCTAATCGTCGACATAGGTACCGCTATCACCTACGACCTACTCCTACCCGAGAGACGCTATATGGGTGGCAACATCTCGCCAGGTCCTGAGTTACGACTACAAGCACTACACGACTACACGGCTCGCCTACCGCGTGTGCCGTGGTCTGGCATCCAGACACATCTAGATCTGTGGCAGCAACAGCTAAGCGAGCAGACCGATCAAGCGATATGGCTGGGCGTGGCGCGAAGCATCGTACACGAGATAGACTCCTATATAGAGACTCTACGCCGGCACTACCCTACTCTAGAGGTGTGGATCACGGGAGGATATGCTGAAGATTTTGTCAAGTGGCTAAAATATCCGACCTTTGTAGAGACAAACTTAGTGGAACAGGGGCTACGGGATATACTACAATATCAAGTAGCACGTTCTTGTGATAGTTAGTTATCCGTGATTTGCGATGGTCACAGATACCACTCCTTTATTATATAATGACAGCATATATGTCTCGATACATAGCACGTACCACTACCATACTGACGCTCCTAGCGACTATTCTCTTGATACCAGTCGCTCTCTCCGCTCAGAGTAATACTACTGAGTCTCCCTACAGTCGCTTTGGCTTAGGCAGACTAGACAAGCAGACGCCCCATGCCCTCAGAGGAATGGGCGGACTGACTACTGCTATACGAGACAATATGATCATCAACCCGGCGAACCCCGCTTCTTACACGGCGGTCGACACGATGACCTTCCTCTTTGACTTCGGACTCTCTATGGGTATGAATATGCTCACCGAGGCGGGTAAGCGGGATACACGTATGGTGGGCAACTTTGACTACGCTACGGCTCTGATACCGCTTGGCAAGCACTTTGCTGCCAGTGCCGGACTCGTCCCCTACTCGACAGTCGGCTATCGCTACGGCACGAAGGTTCCCGTACCTGGTGTCCAGGATCACTACGCTGCGCACGCTTACAAGGGGCAGGGCAACCTTCAGGAGGTCTATCTAGGCTTTGCATGGAAAGTCCTCCCCTACTGGTCGCTCGGTGTCAACGCCTCCTACCTCTTTGGCAATCTACAGCATGAGCGTCGCATCACATACGATATTAAGGAGAGTCTTAACCCGACCTTCCTCGACCACCTACGCATCCGCTCTGTGGGTGTGCGCATCGGTTCGCAAGGTATCATCCCCGTTTCGGCCGATGGGCACCAAATCACTATAGGCTTCACTTACGAGCCTAAGCTCCCCATGTGGAGCCGACAGCTATCTCTCCAGACAGAGGCTATAACAGGATCTGGAGCTCAGATCATCAGTACCGACACGATCTCTAGCAAGTCGCTCTTTGCCCGTCCACACGTGGCTAGTGCTGGTATAGCATACCAAATAGAGAATAAACTTATCGTTGGGGCAGATGTCAAATATAGTAGATGGGGCGAAGCTCTAGCCAATAACCAATCACTAGACTACCAGGGGGTAGACCAGTGGCAAGTGGCTCTAGGCATGTCGTGGGTACCTAACGATCGCTCCTCACACTACGGACAGCGTATAGCTTATCGCGCCGGTCTGCAAGGTGAGAATGCGTACCTACGTATCCCCAACAGCCTAGGGGGCTACAACTCCTACTACCAGATAGGAGCTAATCTGGGATTCGGACTACCACTCGTGGACAAGAGATCACACGTAGACGTAACCCTCGGATACTCCTACCTACGTCCCTCCAGTCGTACAGGACTCGCGGAGCACTATCTGACGCTGGGTGTAGCGCTACGCTTTAACGAAGCATGGTTCAAGCCCATCAAACTCGATTAAAAACCTTTTGTACATACCGATAATGATGAAACTGAAGAATCTACTAACCCCTATACTAGTCCTCCTAGCTACTTCGCTAACACTCGGGGCTCAGACTGGTGTGGAGACGGGTACTCCTTTTGGCTCTGGGGATGACAGCATTCAGTGCCGACAGAACATTAGCCTCTTCACCTCTTATGTCAAGGGTAATAACTTTAAGGAAGCCTACCCATTTTGGCTTGAGGCTCTAGAAAAGTGCCCTGGATCGACAAAGAACATCTACCTCTACGGAGTGCAGATCATGAACTGGAAGATTGAGAAGGCCGAAGATGACGCTGCTCGTCAAGACGCTATCGAGAAGCTCCTCAAGCTATACGATATGCGTATCAAGTACTTTGGCGACGATCCTAAGTATGGTAAGGACTATATAACCACCGCTAAGATCAACGACTACCTGCGCCTCTATGGTGATAAGGCTAGCTACGACAAGATCTACGAATGGGCCAAGCCTGTCGTCGAGGAGATGGGTGAAGAGACCGAGAGCCAGTTGGTTTACTTCTTTGTCTTCGCCTCTATGAATAAAGCCATCGGCAATCCTGACTGGCACGAGCATTATGTCGATGACTACATGACAGGTAATGGCATCCTGCAGAACGATGTCGATGCCCTCACTGAAGCTGGCGATACGGTCAAGCTACAAAACATACAAACGCTCAAGGGGCAGCTCGACGAGCTATTCGCTACAAGCGGTCTTGCTGACTGCAATATGCTGATCAAGATCTATGGTGATGGCCTTGAGAAGAACAAGGACAACGTCAAGTATCTTCAGGCGATGCTCGATATGTTTCGCTACGCCAAGTGTGAGAACAGCCCTCTCTACGCTACCGCAAGCCGCTACCTATACAACATCAAGCCAACAGCGGCAGCTGCTATGGGACTAGCTTCTGACTGCATCAACAAGGGCCAAATGAGCCAAGCTAAGCAGTATCTCAACGATGCCGTCTCGCTCACCTCAGACAAGCGCCTCCAAGCCACAATTTACTACACCCTCGGTGTCATCGACATGAAGGCACGTAGCTACGCTTCGGCACGACAATACTGCAACAGAGCTATGGCCGCCAATCCTTCTTTTGGAGCACCGCTTATCTTGATCGCACAGATGTACGCAGCCTCTGCTAAGAGCATCTTCCCCAATGATCCTCTCAGACAGCGTCTCGTGTACGGGCTTGCTATCGACAAGCTACAGAGAGCTCGCAGCATAGACAGTAGCGTCTCCGGTGAGGCTGGTAGACTCATCAGTCAGTACTCAAGCTATCTGCCCTCTCAGCAGGAAATCTTTTTCGAGCCTAACCTGAACGTGGGAGACTCCTTCTACGTAGGTGGCTGGATCGGAGAGTCTACACGCATTCGCTAAGAGTGCATCTGACAAACCTTATGGATCTACCTCAGTAGACTTCATGAATATAAACAGGTCAGCCAGCTAGTGAGACGCCCAGCGTTCGCTAAGCTGGCTGACCTGCTAGCTTTTTATTCGCAGATGACCAGACACCAGTACCAGAGCAGACAGATGCTCTTACTATGCTTCAGCTTACTAGCTGCGGCTCTGCTCGCTGTGACTAGTTGTCAGCGCAAGGATCCACCACCACTCTCTGACGTAGGGCTAGACCCTGAGACCGCCTACTCGATGTACACCCGAGATGTGCGAGCACTCGTTGCCGACTCAGGCATCACACAGTACAGGCTGATTACGCCTGAGTGGTATGTGTACAACAAGAACGACAAAGTGGGTCGAGAAGCGCACTGGTACTTCCCTTATGGGCTCTACACAGAGCAATTTGACGAGCAGGATAGCACGACAGTCTTCGTAGAGGCTGACTCCGCTTTTTACTGGACAGATCGTAAGCTGTGGGAGCTACATGGGGAGGTCAACGTACGCAACCGTGCGGGCTCACGCTTTTACTCCCACCTCCTCTATTGGGATCAGGAGGAGAAGCGCATCTACACCCCAGATAGTGTATGGATAGATACTCCGGAGCGAAAGATCAAGGGGCGCAACTTCGAGAGCGATGAGCAGTTCACACGTTACACCTTCCACGGGAGCAGTGGTCAGATGCTCGTAGAGGACGACCCAGAGATGAGCGAGTAGCGAGTTGTGATCACTAGATTTCTACTATCTTTGCAAATGTATGAAGCATCTACTCCATGGCTGACACGATTTGGCTACTGATCTACATAGTCCTACTGTTACTCCTCTCAGGGTTCTTCTCAGGGACTGAGATAGCCTACCTCTCGGCAGATCGCCTGCGTCTCAAGCTCGACTCTAAGCGAGGGGGCATCATCGGGCGTACACTCTCGATGCTCTACCGTCGTCCCGACCGCTTTATCACCACCCTACTCGTAGGCAACAACATCGTACTGGTCATCTACGGTATGGTCATGACGAGACTCTTTGCGCCTCTACTGGCTCCCATTAGTAGCAATGCAGTCTTTCAGATCACGGTCAATTCGCTTATTTCCACCTTTATCATCGTCATCTTTGGAGAATATCTGCCCAAGGCGCGTAATCGTATGAATCCCAACCAGCAGATGTATCGCAAGGCTCTGCCATCAGGATTCTTTCACATACTCCTCTACCCGATCACGCTCTTCTCCACAGGGCTCTCGAAGCTCTTTATGCTACTGCTGCCCAAAGATGCCATGCCAGCCACCGAAGAGCACCCCAAGCTCACCACGCTAGACCTAGATAACTACCTCAACATGAGTCTGAGCGGAGAGGGTTCTAGCGACCTCGACACTGAGGTCAAGATCATTCAAAACGCCATCGACTTCTCCACCACACAGGTGCGAGACTGCATGATACCTCGTAATGAGATCGTCTCTTGTGATATCGGCACAGAGGCGGAGACGCTCACCTCGCTCTTTATCTCTACTGGACTGACCAAGATCATCGTCTATAGAGAAAACATTGACAATGTCCTCGGTTACATTCACTCGGCCGAGATGTTCAAAGGACCTGACTGGCAGGCTCGTGTACGCACCGTCGTCTTTGTCCCAGAGAGCATGAATGGGCAGAAGCTCATGGGCATCCTCATGCAGCGCAAGAAGTCTATCGCGATCGTTATCGACGAGCTAGGAGGCACCTCTGGACTAATCACCCTCGAGGATCTCGTCGAGGAGATCTTTGGCGACATCGAGGACGAGCATGATCAAAACAAAATCGTCTCTAAGCACAACGCAGACGGATCCTACACCTTCAGCGGGCGACTAGAAATAGACGATGCCAACGAGCAGTGGCAGCTAGCACTCCCCACGAGCGACGAGTATATCACCATCGCCGGACTCATTATCAGCCACCTCGAGCGCATCCCTGTGCCAGGTGAGCAGATCGTGATCGGCAAGCTACAATTTGACATTATCAAGTCGACAGACACGCGTATAGAACTTGTGAAGATGTGGAAAGACCTCTGATAACTGAATTTTAACTACCTTTGCCACCTAGATAGCTTTCGCATTCTCACTGAGGATAGCTGGAAGCCCGATTCATAGAGAAGAAAAAAACAGATAGTACTATATAATGGCTACGCTACAGAAAATCAGAAATCGTGCCGGCCTGCTCATCATCGTAGTAGGTGTCGCACTCTTAGCATTTATCATCGGTGATGGTCTACGATCAGGCTCATCACTGCTTCAGGACAACAAGATGGTCGCTCTCAAGATTGACGGCAAGAAGGTCAAGTACGATGAGTACCAGCAGCTTCTCACCGAGCGCACAGAACCCTACGAGCGTCAGCGCCAAGGCAAGCTGACGGATCAGGATCGTGTGCAGATCAGCAACCAGCTAGCACAGGAGCTCATAGCCGACTACGTCCTAGAGCAGGAGGCTAAAGCGATCGGAATACGTGTCTCCCCGGCAGAGGTCTCTGCACTCATCTTTGGCGAGGGACTACCCACGTCACAGTGGGCCGCACAGTTCTTCTCACAGTTTGGAGTAGACATGGGCAATCCTGAGCAGATTCGGAGCATCATGAGTGAGCTGGATCTGAACAGGATCAAGAGCCTCCCTGCTGAGCAGCAGAGCATGATGCTCTCTGTTCGCAATCAGTGGCTAGAGACAGAGAAGCAGATCCGCACGCAGCGACTCTCAGAGAAGATCAATGCACTGCTCACCCGTAGCTATGCCATCAACTCGCTCGACGAGAAGTACACCACAGGTCTAGGCACACGCACCGTTGCTGTCGTACGTACGCCGAGCACCATCCTGCCCAATGATCAGGTCACAGTAACAGACCAGCAAGTCAAGGCTTACTACGATAGCCACAAGCAGCTATACGCATTCCCATTTGAGCAGGCTAAGGTCAACTACTACAGCATCCTAGTACGTCCTAGCGAGGCTGACTATGCAGCTGCCAAGGCTGAGGTAGACTCCGCTCGCGTACAGCTTCTAGCTACCACGACACCCGCTAAGGTGGTACGCAACTACGACAATGGCAACGCTTACGAGACCTACTTCACAGACAAGGAGCTTGAGCAGTACCTCTCTACCATACCCAATGCCATGACTATGCTTCGCGAGGGTGCAATAGGTAGTGTCAACGAGCCTGTCATCGTCAACGACAGCTACACACTCATCAAGCTCATCGACCGCAAGCAGGCTCCTGAGGAGGTTAAGGTCAATCTGATCCCGCTCGACTCAGCCAACGCTCCAAAGGCTGATAGCCTCATAGCAGCCATCCAGAGCGGATCTGCTACGCTGGCTCAGATCGTAGCCACCTACTCGATGGATGAGCAGGTCAAGGCAAATGGTGGTTATCTCATCAATCAGGATAACTATACAGGTATGCCCGACAGCACCTTTACCGAGGCAGAGCTCTTCGGTATGGGGCTAGACACACTAACCAAGACACCTGTCAACCAGTTTGTCAAGATGGAGAGACCAGGAGCTACGCTACTCGTTCGTAAGACAGCCCCCACAGCGTCTGTCAATCATTACAAGATCGCACAGCTCACAGTACCCATCAACTTCTCCGAGGAGACCTTCCGCACAGCACAAGCTAAGATCAACGAGATCTTTACGAGCGACAAGAAGTTTGACCAGATGATGGATGATGCCCAGAAAGCAGGTCTATCCGTCGTCCGTGGCGAGTATATCAACAGCTCCTCAGCAGCTCTCGCATCGATCCCCAACTCTCGTGAGATCATCAGCTGGGCACTACGCTCTAAGGCCGGCACAGTATCAGACAAGCTCTTCCGCTGTGGCGAAAACGACTACCTAGTCGTAGCTCAAGTTGAGACTAAGTACCCCGCAGGCTTCCAGCCCTTCGAGCAGGTAGCAGATCAAGTACGAGACTACGTCCTGATGGAGCAGCGTGGCGACCAGCTCGCCTCCAATCTGGCAAGCAAAAAGCTAAATAGCCTCGACAGCTATGCTACTGAGATGCAGTCTAGCGTAGACACGCTCTACAACATCAGCTACGTCACATCACCCAATACGCCATCAGCATTCGTGGGTAAGGCTATGACCACAGCTATCGGTAAGCTCTCAGCGCCATTCCGTGCTGGCACGGAGGTTGTCGTGCTCCAGCCTATCTCGGAGAACGTAGACGCCTCCGTCACGAAGCCCTCTCCTGCAGCTACAGCTCAGAAGCGTCGCTCCTACGGACAGCAGATGGCATACAGAGCTATGCAAGAGCTCGTCAAGCAGACACCTATCGAGGATACACGTTACCGCTTCTGGTAAGACTTGCGATAGCTAAGTGCTTCTTAGAGACGCTTCCATAATATATAGTAGACGCACACCTGTAGACAAGCGGGTGTGCGTCTTCTCATATCACTTCAGCGGTAAGACTTATTTCTAGATACTCTTAATGAGACTATTGACTTTTGCAACAGTCTCTATTTCTAGACACTCCTAATGCAACATTTCGCCACTTCAATCGTCTAATGGATATAGGACCTTCCGAGCGCAAGCGATCCGAAGCCCAGCTCCAGAGGTCTATACCATCAATTTATTAGCAAGAAGTATAACCTCAATACTATGAACAAATATCTCAAATACTCACTCCTGACGCTAGGCATAGCCCTCGTCAGTGGTCTCGTCTCGTGGGGGGTAGTACGCGCTACCCTCAGAAATGCAACATCTACAGACGGCTCTTCCTACTCCGCACTAAGACAGAGTAACTACCCTAGCTCAGAAAACGACTACGGCTTCCTGCAGTCCGACTACGAGCTCACCTCCAGCCGTACCGTAGGCAACGCCCCCGACCTCTCTCCAGCTGCTGAGCTAGCAGTACAAGCGGTCGTACATATCAAGGTAGAGGGCGAGCAGACCATTGACTATATAGATCCTTTCGAGTTCTTCTTTGGCGGAGGACGGGGCTTCGACCGTCCGCAGTCACGCACCGTCACCAGCTTCGGCTCTGGCGTCATCATCAGCACCGATGGCTACATTATTACCAATAATCACGTAGTCGAGGGTGCTAAGAGCATCTCCGTATCACTCAATGACAGCCGTACCTTTGAGGCTAAGCTCATCGGGTCCGACCCCACTGTAGATATAGCACTACTCAAGGTCGACGCTAAGGATCTGCCCACCATCCCCTTTGGCGATAGTGACAAGATCAAGCTCGGCGAGTGGGTACTGGCCGTGGGCAACCCCTTCAACCTGACCGGTACCGTCACAGCGGGTATCATCAGTGCCAAGGCGCGCAGCACCGCTGTCGAGGGTCCTCGGGGCACAGCCCAGATAGCTCGCTACATACAGACAGACGCTGCCGTAAATCGCGGTAACAGTGGTGGTGCCCTCGTAGATGCCGAGGGACGACTCATCGGTATCAACACCATGATCTTCTCCGAGACCGGCAACTACTCAGGCTACTCCTTTGCTGTCCCCATCAATACGGCAGCCAAGATCGTCAGCGACCTCAAGAAATACGGCTCCGTGCAGCGCGCTGTCCTAGGCATCATCGGTGGTACGGTCAATGAGGATGTCAAGAAGGAGAAAAATCTCAAGGTCTCTCAGGGTGTCTACGTCAACGAATTCTCAGAGGTCAGTGCAGCCTACGCTGCTGGCATCGAGGAGGGCGACGTCATCGTAGGCATCGATGGCAACAAGATCACCGAGATGGGTGAGCTGCAGGAGCGCATCGGTCGTTGCCGTCCTGGAGACACCATCGTTGTCACCGTAGACCGCAAGGGCGCTAAGCGAGACTTCAAGGTCAAGCTCAAAAACGATGAGGGTAGCACCGAGATCGTCAAGAGAGACAGCAACAGCCTCCTCGGAGCCACCCTGCGCGAGATCTCGGGCGATCAACTACGCAAGCAAGGCATCAGCTACGGACTAGAGGTCGTCAAGGTCGGCAAAGGCAAGCTCCAAGAGGCCGGCATCAAGGAGGGCTTTATCATCCTCTCGATCAATAATAAGGCTGTACGCTCCGTCTCGGCAGCACGCATGCTGGTCGATGCAGCTCAGAAGACCCGCCTTGGTGACAAAGCGATCCTAGTCAAGGGCTTCTACCCTGGTGGCTCTATGAAGTACTACGCCATCGACCTGAGCTAGTCTACAGAGATGTAGCAATTGGCATAAGTAGAGCCATACACTCCCAGAGTACGGGCGATCCTAACGGGTCGCCCGTATTTTGTTGCCCCTTAGGAGACTGTTGCACGTATAATCAGAGCGATCTATTGCATATCTCGCTGACTATTAGTATCTTTGTATTGTATTTGAAA
>CAMCJO010000020.1 GCA_945875135.1 uncultured Porphyromonas sp. | reverse complement strand
GAAACTGGAGTTTCATAGGTAGGAAACTAAAGTTTCATAGGTAAGAAACTAGAGTTTCATAGGTAGGAAACTACAGATTGGCCGAAAGCAAGCTGTCGGGCAGTGTTGCTGTCCTATGAAAGTTTCAACGGACGAAGAGTCATTTATCATCGAACCGCAGTATTTGCGAAAGAGTTGCTTTCTCGGACAAGTGCGAGAGACGCTCTAGATAAGCGCGGAGACAGGAACTCCTACATCTCGCTACAGGTCAAGCTGGCAGAGCTTACGACTCGTAAGATCCGCGCAGTTGAGACGTCCAAAATATCCTTTGCACTTTACAGAATAAAGCGTACCTTTGTGACAAGTACCTCAGATACGTTACAAAGCATGTTTACCCCCCCCCGTTTTAACACTTAACAACAAGAGAGCTAATCACTTACAAAGCTCTCTCGCAAGCACTTCTCTTGCTACCAGCAAGAGAAATGGCGGGGTAGCAAACACATCACACATATCTCATCACACATCACAAGTGGCGACCTCTCCTCGAGAGAGGGGTCGCCACTCGTCGTATCTTCTAGTCATCTCTAGTCATCCCCAGCTACCATCTCTATAATCCACCAAGCATAATAGAACTAATAACATTGTCTCTATGAAAAAGATATCGCTTATAGCTAATAGTGGCATCCAGGTCATCTCTTTTGACTTCACATTAGATCTGCGCGAGAAGGCTCCTCTATGGTTTTATGAGTACCAGTCTACAGATGAGTCGTGGCAGATCGAGCTACTCTACGAAGTCAAAGATGAGGATGGCACTCCTCACTACTATCGCTACATAGAGCTCGATAAGGAGGGCTTTATCGAAGACACACAGCCCATTACTATCAAGGATCTAGCCAATGCGGGCATCTCTCCTCTAGAGGTCTCTCCAGACAATCCTAATCATCAGATATATCGCAGTACCATCTCAGACTTCTTCAATCTCATCTCTGCGTATGGCAATCAGTGGCTTCCGCTCCCCTACCTTAAGAAGCTGGGCTTTCGCTTTGAGCAGGGACCGTACAACTGGAGTCGCTTTAAGATTGTGCCTTTGCCAGAGAGTGATAGCGAGGAGAAGCGCTATCGAGTTATACTCGCTTTCGACACCTATACAACGGAGGAGGATAGCGAAAATGATGAGAACCCCTACTTCCCCGATGAGGTGATGGCCTCCCTGAGGCTAAAGCTCTGTGATGAGCCTCTCGGTGTGATAGACTACAGCACCTCACAGGGAGAAAACTCAATCAACGTGGATGAGTATCTATTCTCTCTAGCACATCCTAATGTGGAGTCGCCAGAGAGACTTCGCACCTCTAAGAAGAAGTCTTACCTGACGGCTTACTTAGCCTTCATCTATCATGTGGCTCGGTATGAGCTCTTCCCCGAGGTGGAGCTTTATCGGTCACAGGGAGTGCCAGGCAAGGACTTAGATCTCGTGATCGACATAGGCAACTCGCGCACCACGGCGGTACTGGTCGAGGATCATAAGATCTTCGAGCAGACGGCACTCTTGAGGCTTCTCGACTTTACCGCTCTAGAGGATCCAGAGGATCCCCGTGTGAGCTACCTGAGTGAGCCTTTTGCCATGCGACTAGTAACACGCAAGGTGAGCTTCGGACAGATAGGCAAACGAAATAGTGAGCGCTTTACCTACCCGAGTATCGTGCGGCTCGGTCATGAGGCTGAGCGGATCCTACATCTAGCCAAGAGTGAGGAGAATGAGGAGATGCCTATGACGCTCTCTAGTCCCAAGCGATATCTGTGGGACAAGCAGAGGAGTCAGAAGGAGTGGAAGTTTTCTATCCTCCCGAACGACAAAGATCCAGACGACGTCCTCTACCTACCAGGCATCTCTAAGATGATCGCTAGTGATGGCTCGATACTTCGCGATGGCAGTACGGGAGGGCAAACCTTCTACTACTCACGGCGTACGATGATGACGCTCGCCTTCCTAGAGATCTTGGAGCAGACGCTTATGTACTCTAATAGTGTCTCATATCGTGAGGATCGTGGCTCTGTAGACAGCCCTCGCATACTACGGCGTGTCATCATAACTTGTCCTACGGCTATGTCTCAGAAGGAGCGTGAGGCTCTAGTACACTGCGCCGAAGATGCCAACTATCTCTTCTCTACATACCATCAGTACGATCAGCGTATCGAGGTCTATCCCCAGATCAATAAGGATGCTGACGATACTCCGCACTGGTACTACGATGAGGCGACTTGCTCTCAGCTGGTCTATATGTATAGCGAGATAGGGCAGAAGTACAATGGCTTTTGCGAGGAGTTTTTCAATCTATATGGCAAGAAGGCCGCAGGAGCACGCCCCACACTTACCGTCGGGTCACTAGATATCGGTGCTGGCACCTCGGACTTGATGATCTGTAAGTATACGTACGAGCAGGGTCGGATTACGAAGGTAATCCCCGAGCCTCTCTTCTACGACAGCTATTACTTCGCAGGAGATGACATGCTCTATGACTTGATCAACGGCTTGCTCTTTTACAGTGATGAGGGATCTTTTCGCAAGAAGCTGGCAGATCTCGATGAGCATGCTTATAGGCAGAAGCTACGAGACTTCTTTGGACCCAACTATGCAGGTCAGACTATAAGGCAACGCAACTTGAGACGCAACTTCAACCTGCAGTACACTGTACCTCTGATGTATCATCTGCTCTCGCTCCTCTCTGAGGAGAGACGTGACTGCAACGTGCGCTATGAGGATCTCTTCCCCTCGGCAGAGCAAGATCCCAACGAGTCTGTACAGAGAGGCTTCGAGGAGTTCTTTGGATTCTCTATGAGAGAGCTCTCGTGGGAGTTTAGTGGCCAGCAGATCTACGACATCGTCTCCAAGTCTTTTGAGCCTCTGCTGAGGATCATCTCCAGCATAGCCTACTCGACAGGGTGCGATATCTTCCTTCTCTCCGGGCGTCCAGCCTCTCTGGCCCCGATACGAGATATATTCCTCAAGTATTACCCTCTATCGCCGAATAGGCTTATCCTGCTCAACAACTACAACGTGGGCTATTGGTACCCCTTCGGCAGCAATACGGGCTACATAACCAACCCTAAGACGGTGGTCGCCGTGGGAGGACTCATCGGCTTCTACTCATCAGAGCTGGGCGGTCTCAAGGGCTTTCAGCTAGACACAAAGCTCCTAGGGGAAAGACTGACTTCTATCGTCAACTATGTGGAGCAGCCCGACTCTGCTAGGAATACGCTCCACAGCTCGTATGTGCTCACCCCTAGCTCATCCCGTGGAGATGTAGTCGTATCGTCTCTCCCCAAGTCTCTCCAGATCAAGCAACTGGATGTAGAGATCTATCCAGCTCGCCCACTCTTTACCATCAACTTCAACCGATCTGGCATGGGGCGTAGGCTGAAGAGTACTAAGCCTCATCTCAACGATCTACAGATACTACAAGAGGTAGATCTACAGGTTAAAAGCCTGGAGAAGAGACTCCCCTTCACGATCCATCTGAGTCGAGATGTCACCAATCTTGAGGATATCGAGATCGAGAGCATCACCGACAAGAACGATGAGGATATACCACTCAGCGACCTCTCTATCAATGTACAGAGCCTCGGCCTAGAGGATGGCTACTGGCTGGATACTGGAGTCTTCAATCTAGAGTAAGAGAGCGTACAGTCTAACAAGAATCGAACATCCTTATGATAGCCAACATAAATGATCAGCTCAGCGCACTGGAGCGAGCCATACAGTGGAGCAAGAAGTACCCCGAGGAGAACCTCGAGTCTACCCTACTAGAGCGCAAGCGCCGAGAGATAAAGCGCGTTAAGAATACCCTCGAGATCAACTGCTCTGTAGCCGCCTACGGAGAGAGCCAAGTGGGTAAGTCGTACCTGATGAGCAGTCTCTTATCCACACCGACGAATCCATTTGAGATCAGTGACGGGGATAGGAAGTACAGCTTCATCGATGAGATAAACACTAGTGGGGGTAACCTCTCTCAGACGGAGTCCACAGGTATCGTGACTCGGTTTACGACTCGCCAAGACAATGCGACTCCAAGAGGACAGGTCAAGATAACCCTCTTTAGCATAGCAGACATACTGACTATGCTCTGCGACTCTTACTACAATGACCTCAAGCTCGATGTAGAGGATCAGCAAGAGACAGATCTTACGGAGAGACTGCGCAATGAACTCAAGGAGTGCATCGACCGGGAGAAGGGTAAGCAGGAGTTTCTGACCGAAGATGATCTCTTCTATATATATGAGTACATCAAGCGGGAGCTGGGCCTCAAGGCGCAGCAAGTGGTCAACTCTCGCTTTCCCTACGAGATAGGAGCCAGCATTGAGTACATACACCCAGATCGCTGGAGTCAGCTCTTCTCCTTCTTATGGCACGACAACCCCTCGATTACTCAGCTCTTTAGTACACTCATTAGAGAGCTCAAGAAGCTACACTTTGCCTCGGTAGTATATATCCCCTTTAGAGCGGTACTGAGAGAATACGGCTCCATACTCAAGGTGGAGTGGCTAGACTACATTATGTCTGATGAGCAAAAGGCTGAGAATAGCAGTGATGAGCCCCTTGTAGACGTCTTCGGAGCAAGTGGCCTACTTTGCAAAGACTTTAGAAAGTCTTCACTCTCGGCATTGATTGCTGAGCTCACCTTCACCCTACCCTCAGAGATTGCCGAAGAGCGCCCCTTCCTCAAGAAGCTAGATCTCTTGGACTTCCCAGGGGCACGCTCTCGTCTGCAAGTGGAGGGAGAGTCGCTGAACCAGCAAGATGGAGAGAGAGACATTATCCCATCCTTGCTCCGCCGTGGTAAGGTGGCTTATCTCTTTAACAAGTACTCGCACGCCTTGCTCATTAGTGCTGTACTCTTTTGCCACCACAATGACCAGCGCACGGAGGCTACTCTAGGCAACACCATCACTCAGTGGATCAACGAAAACATTGGTAAGAACGAGGCCGAGCGAAGCAAGTATCTAAAGAAGCTACAGGGGGTCTCGCCTCTATTCTTCATCGGCACTAAGTTCAATAAGGAGCTGGTCTGTACCAAGATGGATATTCTATCGCAAAAGGAGACCTCGGGCGAAAACAAGCTGAGCGAGCGGTGGAAGCGCTTTGATGTAGTGATCCCCGAGCTGATCGGCACCGCTAGGTGGTTCGACCACTGGACCGAGCCAGGCGCTACGCAGCCCTCCTCAGCCTTCCAGAGCATATACCTCTTGAGAGACTACTATTGGTCAGGCAAGGACCACATCTTCGTAGGCTATAGTGACGGGGCAAACAAGAGTCCCGAGACTGGCTATGCACAGAATAGTGAGTATCCTAACTTTATGAAGGATGTACGACAGAGCTTTATCGATCATCCTTTTGTCAAGGCTCACTTTCGCGACCCTGAGAAGGCTTGGGACTCGGTAGCGACCCCTCGCAACGATGGCTCTAAAGCAATCATAGAGGATCTAAACAAGATCGCTGGTTGTCTAGACGCTGCCAGACGAGAGCGCTATACACAGCAACTCAACGAGATTAAGGAGAGTACGCTCTCACTCCTTGAGCCACACTATGAGTCTGAGGAGTCGTCCGAGCGTAACAAGCGCATACAGAAGGTGGTCGGCTCTATACGCAGGAGTACGATGGAGGTGGGCAATCGACCCGAGATCTTTGGCTACGCTATGGACAGCCTTATGATACCCGCGAGCCTGCTGCATCGTGTAGCCTATGATATATTGATCCTACAGAAGGAGACTCCTAAGGATCTCAATGCGATGCTACTCCTACGTGAGACGCTAGGCATATCAGGCGACACATCTGCCGATCAAGTCAAGCAGCTTGTCGAGGGATACTTCGGTGCAGATAGCCAAGCAATCCTCGAGGAGTATGGAGTCTCGCTTGAGGAGCTCTCCTCAGGAGCCAATGAGCTCAACTCAACCGTCGAGAAGCTCCTCGCCTCCAAGATTCTATCTACATGGCAGAGCTATCTAAGCAGCAAGGTGGAGGATGTCAAGGAGTATATCCATCAGGCAGCAGACGTAATCGACAAGCTCATCGTCCTGGCCAAGAGCAAAAAGATAAAGCGTGAACTAGAGCATCAGATAGAGGGATACATCATATCGATCCAAGAGAAGTCTGTACTACCTACCTTCATAGCAGACTACGCCACGCTCTTTCTCAATCACTTTGTCTGCACTATGGGCAGTGACTTCGTCAATGATGATGATCGAAAGGTAATCGGACAGAGAGCTGAGAAGTGTTCTGTCATGCACAATCCTACCGTACACACAGAGCCTAGCCATGGTAACAAACCTATCGATGATGTGATCGCCGGACTTGCCGTATACAATAACCCGACTGGGTCTAACACGGTCACGACGATCATGAAGTCTTCGTTTTTCAAGCAGTTTCAGCTATGGCAGGGTCGGGTCATCGACTGTATACTCCTCACCTCTGATGCCTCTACCAAGGATCCTGTAGCCAACAAAGAGCTTGGGGATATCATCGCTAGTACCCAAATCCTATAAACTAGACCATTGAACTATGAGTAGGGACAACAAATTCTATGGTAAGCGCAGGCTCTGCCAGACGAATCTCAAGTACTTTGACAAGATCCAGCGACTGGGTAGCGACCAGCTCTACAAGCGCTACAACAGTGTAGAACCTATCCTCCAGAACAACATCTCCAAGGAGTATCAAGACTTCCTAGCACAGCCTGACTTTGACCCAAACTTTGGGACTATTGTATGGCATGGTGTGCAGTGGCAGAAGGCACCCAGACTACTCTCTCAGCTAGAGGATGAGGCGCGAGCGCACTATGAGGAGATCCTGCAAGAGACGCTCACGCACTACCAGCAAGCTGTAGAGCAGTGTCGCAATGAGGAGGAGCGGATGACTCTCGCAGGGATCCTCTCCAGCATTGACGAGCGATTTATCTATTGTTATGACGACCGAGTCGTCGTCGTAGCGTGGGGTATGAGAGAGAAGGAGAAGAATATCAAGGTCTTTCCTCTCGAAGAGCTCTTTGTAGCACCTCAAGAGCCAGAGCCAGAAGAGGTCGTCCAAGAGCCAGAGGTGGAGGAGACGCCCCAAGAGGTTGCTCCCGAGGAGCCACCCGTCACACCTCCGCCATACAGCAAGGTAGAGGAGCCTCAGGAGGATCTCCTCGTTGTAGCTTTTAACCCAGGTCTGCATGGAAGGCTAGATTATGGAGCTAGTAGTGTCACCATACCTAGAGGAGGTCGTCTAGACGCTAGTCAGATTCCTACGATCACACCTGAGAGGGGATACCTCTTTACAGGCTGGGACGTCAACCTCGATGCGCCTATCCAGAGCGACATCATAGCGACAGCTCAGTATCGCTCCTCGAGCGTACGAGCTACCTTCAATGCTGGGGAGCATGGTCTGCTGAAGAGAAGGCGCAGAGAGATCGATATGCCTATCGAGCTAGGATCTGCAGTCGCTCCAAGCGCCATTCCTAGAGTCAAGAGCAAGAGAGGCTATCGCTTCACTGGTTGGTCTCCCGACATATCGCAACCTCTGAGTGAAGATACAACCTTTACCGCCCAATACGAGCAGAATAAAGGAAGGTGGTATAGTTGGTATTGGTGGAGGCAACGAACTTGGTGGGAGTGGCTCCTGTGGGGACTCCTATTTCTACTACTCCTATTCCTAATACTATGGTTACTCGGGAGCGGATGTAGCAGCTGCGCATCGCACCTTTATGATGATGACGAAGATCGAGCCTACGCGGAGATCCCCGTAGACAGTGTAGGCTCTGTAGATCAGATACAAGGAGACGACGGCTCTTACTATGATGACAATGGTCGAGTCAGAGACATACTCGGAGATGATGAGCGTCTACCAGATGGTGCTGTTGTGGCACCTATTATGGGTGACGACGGCAGACCGCCTCGCATCATTGACTCCGATGAGCAGATCCCCATCATAGCGGATCGGCTCAATGTCTATCTAACCGATGACAATGCAAACTTACAGCAGTGGGTCAAAGACTTCAAGGGGAAGTACCCCTCTGACAACTACCGCGTCATCGGTGTTGATCCCAATGCTCAGCTGATTCAGATCCAAGTACCTTCGTCAGAGCGTGAGTCTCTTGGCAAGCGACTGCCTCAGGAGTTACCACGTCAGCCATTCTTTGTCGTCGACGAGGCTATCGTAGAGCATGCTGGTACCCCTACACAGGCTCTCAATAGTAACAATCTAAGAGGCTGGCACCTCAAAGCTGTAAACGCGCCCGCTGCGTGGCAGATGACCAAGGGTAGCCCCGAGGTTATCGTTGCAGTCATAGACGATGGCATAGATGCTAGCCACCCCATCTTTCAGGGGCGTCTCTATAGACCCTACAATGTGTTCACTCAAAACAACTACCTGAGCACTGGTGAGGGACATGGCACCCACGTCGCTGCAATAGCTGCGGGCTCTACGGCTTACTACAATCAAGGCGCCGCAGGCATAGCCCCCAATTGTAAGATTATGCCTGTACAGGTCTTTGACAATGGACTCTGTACCATATCAGCTATGGTCAGTGGCATTATGTATGCTGTGCTACATGGAGCAGACGTAGTCAACATGTCCTTAGGCCCCAGTGGTATGGAGCAGTTTGCTCGGCTACCTCGAGACGAGCAGCGCAAGCTTGCGAAGGTTCTCTTCAAGGGTTACGAGCAGGTCTTTCAGCATGTAACCAAGACTGTCACAAAGCATAATGCTATCCTAGTCATTGCTACGGGCAATGAGAATGTCGTGGCAGCTCTCTCTCCCACTTGTAGAAACTCGCTAACGACGCTCAATGTCGCAGCGGTAAACCCGGACCTTAATCTCTCAGACTTTACAAATTACGATCAGGGAGCCAACATAGCAGCACCAGGCGTTGCCATCTATAGTGCTACTCCTCATCGATCATTCGAGTCTTACGATGGGACCAGTATGGCCGCACCCATAGTCGCTGGCTCAGTAGCACTGATGCGTAGTACCTACTCCTCTCTGACAGCCCAGCAAGCTCTCTACATATTGAGACGTTCAGGCTATCCTATAGAGCATAGCGACACTCCTATGATACAGATCGATAGAGCTCTGACACTCCTCAAGCAGATGGTGCAAGACGGCTCTATCAGCAAGATTAAACAAGGGGGTGGCACTGTCCAACCTGACGGGGAGATGGTCGGCAGAGAGTCCACAGAGTCATCTACTACAGACTCCCAAGCACAGCTGAGAGCACGGCTCAGAGAGCTGCAAGAGCAGCAGCGTGCGTTACAGCAAGAGATAGATAACATCCAGAGACAACTACAAGAATAGATAGACTACATCCTCTATGGGAAAGAATAGCAATGTATGGAATGAGGGTCCCTCATTCTCTTGGGCCAATGCTACGCTTGCCTTCGCCATCATCGCTATGGCGATCGGTACCTATATGCAAGGCTTCTATAAGACGGGAGACTATGTAGAGGCCCTACTCGTAGCTTCTGTAGTGCCACCGATACCTGACCTGACCTTTACGATTGTCTCGTTGGGACTCTTTCTAGGCATCCAGTTCCTAAAGGGCACAAACAGACACTTTGCCAAGCGCATTTGGTGGGAGCGTGCCTTAGTCTTTCTGACACTGCCTATCTTCCTACTCTCTCTACACCCTATCAACTACACTTGTCGTGTCATAGAGCAGAGCGAAGAGATCCAAAAGAACTTTGCAGACGGGGTCAACACCTTCAAGGGACTCTTTAAGGAGTACGATCAGTACTGCCACGAGCGACTAGATAGTTACAATCGCACACTCGACTCCAGCTTACCCTCTCGATCCAACCAGCGTGCATCTAGTGCTGATCACAGCCCCTATGCTAAGGAAAACTACCTTCTGACACTCAGGCTACAGCTCTTACCTCCGACAGAAGCCTTTGCGCAGTTTAGAGAGGAAGCACAAAAGTGGATAGAGGTCAATGGTCAGAAGCCCTCTGTGTGGAATCCCTTTCTCATAGGCAATACAGATGCCATCTTGAGTGGCGTATCACAGTGGATCAGCCAGCTAGAGGACTTTAGTCGTACCAACCTTTCCTACGAGCGACAGTATCCCACCTTCGAGCAGGCTGTCGGACTCTTAGAGCACTGCCAGGCTTCCTTCAGTCAGGTCAAGGAGATCGTGCGCAACCAGAGTGGCTTCAGTAAGCATACTATATGGCTAGGCTTGCTTCTTTACAGTCTACTCATCACTCCCTACTTATTACAGCAACGACACACCAAGGCTAGAAACCACTATAGCCTATGGAAAGGGGGTAAAAATATAAGAAGATCGTCTAGTCTAGTCACTAGTCAAGCCACTAGACCCAGCATCCCATTATCCGACGACGTACCTCTCAAGGCAAAGGAGCGAAAGCCCTCCAGCTTCTCACTCAACAATGATAACCAGCAGAGCGAGGGACGAGGCAGCAAGAGCAAGAGTTCATCATTCGAGCTATGATCACGCCCCCTCTGTCCACTTTTAGGCTAGGCAACAAGCTTGATGCCACTAACGACCCATATCTATCGAAACATCAGTACAAGCAACTATGAGCACCTTCGACAAAGATGACGTCATCAACAACATAGAGAAATACTCTGCCCCGCAGATTGCAGAGTTTATCTCCAAAGGTCTTATCTCTGAGCGCGAGCTAATAAAAAAAGCAGGAGAGCGCTTCGACGAAGCTAAGCGTGATGAAGTTATGTACCTAGTAAATAACAGTGTACCCTCTGCGTCCAATACTACAAACAACGATTCTGACACCTCCTCTCATGGAGATGAGACATACTCTGACCATACGGTGGTAGCAACTTCTCAGGAAGAAGAGGTAGACATAGAAGTCTCGGACGACTCTAACTACTCAGGATGGGACGAGGCTCGTGTGTCAAAGGCCTCTGCAGAGGAGATAGCTGAAGCCATCATACGGGGAGAGGTTAGCGAGCAGTACCTTAAAAAGAACTTCGGACCAGCCTACACACGATCCAAAAGGGACGAGGTCTCTAGGATTCTCTCTCAGAGCGATCATAAAGAGTTTGATCGCGCAGAGCAAGAGATGACAGCAACGGCTTTTGAGGCTTACCTTGCCAAGTACCCTAACGGTCAGCATGCTGCACAGGCAAAGGAGAAGATTAGAGCGCTAAGAGCCACAGCCCAAAGGTCTGCCGAAAAAGCAGCCCAAGAGCAAGAGATTGAAAACGCATGGCAACGTGTGGACAAAGCAAGTAGTAAAGAACTCAGGCAGTTCCTACGTAACTACCCTGATTCACCTTACGACTATGAGGCTAATCAGCTGCTCCAAGAGATAAGCAACCGTAGCCGACGTGTGTATATAGATCCAACCGAAGAGGTCGAAAGGCTTGACTACACATTAGGAAGAACCTATGACGCTGAAGAGGAAATCTCTAGGTTTTATCACAGCACGGAGCTGACTCCTGAGGATATCCTACACGAGATCACTAAGGATCCTAATATCCTCCACGCCAGGAGCATCAAGTACTTGTTAGAGTACGGCGGGATCTCCATCGAGGATCTCTTAGAGTGTGGCCTCAGCGAAGAGGTCGTACATTATGTCGGTCGATCTTCAGAAAGCGAGCTAGGAGCTGTCTCTATAAAGGCATCAAATGAAGAGTCCCTTCTAGCAGTAGATAGACCCTGCAAAGAGATCTATATATGGGGAGTCCCATCTTCGGGCAAAACGTGCGCCATCGGTGCTATCCTCCACACCTTATTTAGAACTACAGGAGACTACTCCGCTGAGCTCATTGTGAATAAAAGAAACAAGCGTGGCTACGACTACGCCTCACAGCTACGCAACGCATTCAACCCTCAGACGAATAGTAAGTATAACCTCGTTCGACTCGTCAATAGTACAGATCTCAATCAGTTTTACAAGATTGAGTTTGACATCACCGAGCGGACTGGACGAAAGTCCAAGCTAATCTACCCATACACTCTGATGGATATGGCAGGAGAGCTTATGGCAGCCATCCATCGCAACTCCACGGGTCATACCAGTCCTGAAGATGACGTAATGCTGGAAAAGCTTGACCAAATGCTGGGAGCTGGGAGTAATAGCCAGAGAGGCAATCGTCGTATCCACATCTTTTGTCTCGAGTATGGAGGTGAAAACAAGAGAATCGCTAAAGATGACCCGACTGACGTGCAGACTTATCTAGAGTCTGTGGGCAACTATTTGCGTCAAAAGAACTACCTGCGCAACGATACCGACGCTCTCTATGTACTCCTTACCAAGGTAGATCTCAATAAGGAGAATGTGAATCTAGGTACTTACCTCAAGGAGCACTATAGTAACTTTATAAACTTCCTCAAGGGGCAGTGCGAAGACTACGAGATCAATGAAGGTAGGGTGATATGCCAACCCTTCTCGCTTGGAGAGGTCTCTCTCAAGAGTCTCTGCAAGCTAGACACACACTTCGCTCAGGACTTCATTCAGAAGATCCTCATCGAGCAGGGACAGAGCTTTGCTGAGGGAGGTTTTATCAACCGCATTAAGAGGGCTCTCAATAGCTGATAGATGCCCTGTTATATCACTACAATCAAGAAATAGCATCCCTACTATGGCAAATAAAACAGGACTAACGAGAACCGACGATATCCTCGAACTCTTCTATCAGTATAGTCTCAACGGACTACAAGAACCCGTTGCTACTGACGATGACCTCAAGGCGAAGATGCGAGGAGATCTGAGAGAGTCCATAAGTGCTGGAGTCTCCACACAGACAGATCTCTACCTCTTAGAGTGCTTTGGCAGTGCTGGATATGCACTATCCTATATTCGCTCAGGTCAAGACCGAGGAGACTTCTCAATCCTTAGAGCATGGATACCTACCATCTTTCAATACGATGCCAAGGATTTAGTCTCTTTCTTGAAGAAGACACTAGACACCCTTGATCGACTCGCGTACGAACCGACTGCAGAGCTACAGAAGGCTATGGATGAGTGCGCAAATAAATTTCAATATAAGAGCGATAAAACGACACGTAGATTATTCTCCCAGATAGAGACAGAGCCGAGAGGAAGCAACGCACCCTACGCCTGGTGCTGGCTCAAAGAGAAGAGCATCGAGGAGGTAATCGCAGACTACATACCTCAGAGTAACTTTGGGTCCTACCGAGGCATCTTCTTTGTGGATACTCAGAGCACCCCGCAAGAGTTCTCCCCTGGCCTTGCTATCATCAAGGAGGATGACCTCAAGCCAGTCATCACCATCCCTACTCTATCTCCTAGATTCGCTTTTGAGTTTGAGAAGTTTGGTATCAAGCCAGAGGATTTCAATCTGAGCCGCCTCATCATAGACTCGACCACTATCAATCTATCGGACAAGGGAGCCGAGCAGTTTGAGTGCTGGGAGGGTGCAGAGGTCGAGGCAAGTTGGCAATTCAACAGCGAAGGCTTCGCACCCATAGTAAAGCGTGCTAAGATCCAGTCAGAGCAAGATTCAGAACAGCTCACCTTGATACATGCTGGAGATGTCAGAAGACGATTCAGCCGAGAGGAGTTCCGTATAG
>CAMCJO010000019.1 GCA_945875135.1 uncultured Porphyromonas sp. | reverse complement strand
ATCCACGTGGGGAATCTCAAATCTCCACGTGGATGTTTTTCTTTTTCCACGTGGGGGCGTTTTGATTCTTCCGAAGTTTCATTTCATTCCTCCGAAGTTTCATTTCATTCCTCCGAAGAATTTTTTATTCTCCACGTGGAGATTTCGAAATATCCACGTGGAAATCACTTTTCCCCGACACGGCACCGTTTCGATATGTCGTCAGACCCAAATTATTGTAACGAGCCGGCGTTGAATTTCCCCAGCCAGGGAGCAGGTCGAACTTTTGACTTCTTCCTCACAGCTCCTACCGACGATTGATGAGTGAGGCGGGCTAAAATACCTATTAGTAGTTATTTTATTGGAGATGAAGCCGACGTAACTTTGCAGAGGCTTTTAGTGCTTCCCCTTATGAGTAGGTCTATCCGCAGAGTTCTTCTATCCTACATACTCTTTTCATTGCTCTCCTGGAGTCTATATGCTCAGGGTGCCCGTCATACCTTCACCGGGATGGTGTACGACGCATCTACTAGCGAGCCTATAGCCTACGCTCTAGTGGCTCTCTCTGCCGAGGGGCATAAAAATGTCGTGACCTATACGGATGATGACGGACGCTTTGCCTTTCAGTCGGTACTAGCGGGGCGATACCGTCTACAGGTGCGCTACGCAGGCCTGCGCAAGGAGCTGACGGTCACCTTGCAACGGGACCAATACATGCGCATCCCCTTTAAGCTAGAGCAGATACTGGGCGAGGTGGTCGTGACAGCGCAGGAGGGACGACAGCTGACCAGCTCCTCGACGATCGAGCGGGCAGCTATTGATCATCTGCAGCCCAGCAGCTTCTCCGACCTGACGGCACTCCTACCTGGTGGCAAGAGTAGTGTACCTAATATGAGTGGGGTCAATAACCTTTTGCTTCGTGAGACGGGTACGATCAATATGCAGGGCAATAAGACGAACAACCAAGACTACGCTATCAGTTCGCTGGGTACCCTCTTTATGGTAGATGGAGCTCCTCTCAATACGGATGCGGACATGCAGTACACAGCCTCGCCGTCGGGCTCGCTCCTCGGTGCGGGCAAGGTCAATGTGAATCGTGGTGTGGATATGCGCACGCTACAAACGGACAATATAGAGCGGGTCGAGTTCATCCGTGGTGTCCCCTCCGTCGAGTATGGCAATATCACCTCGGGTGTGGTGCTAGTGCATCGTAAGCGACAAGCCTCGCCCGTGCTGAGTCGCTTTAAGGTAGATGGTTACAGTAAGCTGGCCTCTGTGGAGAAAGGCTTTGCCCTCACACCCTCCCAGCGCCACATCCTCAATGGAGATGTGAGCTATCTAGATGCTAAGCCCGATCCGCGTGTCCCCTTTGAGACTTATAGACGACTGACAGGGTCACTACGCTATCACGGCACGAGTAGTGACCAGGCGCATAGATGGGAGGTGAGCGGAGACTATACGGGGACCTTTGACAAGAATAAGGTAGACCCCGACCTCTCCTACGGACGCACTGACGAGTATCGCACCGACTACAACCGCATAGCACTCACCTCACGCTATATATACGCTCCGTCAGGTCGCAGGGAGGGCTTACAACGGGTGGAGCTAACACTATCCGCTGCGCAGCAGTTTGACTACCTACATCAGCGCCGTCTCGTAGCTCCAGACCGCATGTCTATAACCCCTACGGGCGACCAGGCTGGCGAGCACGAGGCTAGACTGATCGGCGGTGAGTATATAGCAGACTATGTGAGCGATGGTAAGCCGCTGACGCTTTTTGCCAAGGGCCAGACACTATATAATATAGAGTGGGGAAAAGCTTCGCATAAGTTGAAGGGAGGCTTTAACTATGAACTGTCCAAAAACTTCGGTCGCGGGCAGGTCTACGACCTCGCCTATCCACTCTTTCCCAAAGCGTGGGACAGTCGTCCACGCCCCTACTACCAGATCCCCGCCTTGCAGCAGCTAGCACTCTATGCGGAGGATCTATACAGGCAACCGCTCGGAGCGCACACGCTCCAGCTAGAGGCGGGCGTGCGACTCTCCATGCTCTTAGGCTTAGCACCACAGTACACGCTGAGCTATAAGCCTTACCTAGATCCACGTGTCAACCTGCGCTGGAGCTTGCCTGCCTGGGAGCTGCTGTCACGAGACCTCAAGCTCTCACTCGATGCCAGCTGGGGGCTGACGACTCGTATGCCTACGCTCAACTATCTATACCCTGATCCACGCTATATAGACATAACGCAACTAGCTTACTACGACATCAATGCACCCTTTGAGCGCAGTCTATACTACGTCCGCACCTACATAGAGGACGCGACAAACTATAAGCTACGCGCTACACGCAATCAGAAGCTAGATCTACGTCTCTCTGCCGAGTGGGGACGCAACAAAGTCTCCGTGAGTTACTTTCGCGAGTTGATGACCACGGGCTTTAGATACCGCTCCATGGCACAGGTCTATGCTTATAATAAGTATGACGCCTCGGCGATCGACTATACCCAGCTGACGGGACAGCCCGACATCTCTACCATTCCCTACACTCCCGCGGCGCGTATCGAGTCGACGAGTCGCCCGGAGAATGGCAGTATGATCCGCAAGGAGGGTGTAGAGTTTCAACTTATGACGGAGCGCATCCCCGTGATCAATACGAGTCTGATCCTCGGGGGCGCATGGTTTCGCTCTACCTACTTGAATAGCGTACCGCTCTTCTATGCCGTCTCTGGAGTCTATGGCAATGTAATCCTATCGGATCAATACTTAGGGCTCTACAACTGGCAGGATGGTTCGGAAAATCAGTCGCTCTCAACTAACCTACTCCTCGACACGCAGATCCCGCAGTGGGGACTTATCCTGACGACCGCCATAGAGAGTACCTGGCTGGTCTCTCGTCGTCGCCTCCCCCAGGATGGTCGTCCGATAGCTTACCTAGATGTGCACGACGGCAAGCTGCACCCCTACACAGCCGATTCAGAGCGAGACACCTATCTGCAGCATCTCTTGATACGCTATAGTGACACGCTCTTTAAGCCGAGTCGCATACCTCTAGCTCTTGGGATCAATCTAAAAGTATCCAAGCAGCTGGGCAAGCTCTTCACACTATCGCTCTTTGCCAACAATGTCTTAGACTACCTGCCCGACTACAAGGTGGGGACGGCTACACTCAGACGTACCGCCACACCGTACTTTGGCATGGAGCTACGCATCAAGATATAATCAACTCAACAAATAGATTTCTATGAAACGATTACTGTATATACTACTCTTACCAGCCCTGCTGGTCACTGTGACCGCCTGTCGTCCAGACCCAGTCACGCCCGACAATCCCAAGGAGCAAAAGTCGATAGCTTGCCTCTTCGAGCGCACACTGCCTGAGGATGTCACTGACTTGACCATACAAGATGAGCTCCTCACGATACGCAACATCACCACGGGTCAAGACGTGGAGTATAAGACTCTGGAGGGGGTCAAGCTCGCTCCTGGACTGTACAACCTAAACTACACAACGACCTGTCGCTATAAGCTACACGAGGTCGCAATGGAGGGACGGCTGGTCGCACAGATTGAGAATATGGAGGTGACCGACCAAACGACCGAGCCTCTCAAGCTACGCTTAGAGCTTCGTATCGTGCCTACGGTTCAGGACTTTGTCATTCAGGAGATCTTCTTTACTGGCACGCTAACCCCGGCTGGCAAGCAGTATCATGGGACCAGCTATGTAGTTCTCTACAACGGGACCGACAGAGTACTCTATGCTGACGGGATCGCCTTCTGTGAGAGCGGGTTTAACCCAGCACGCAAGTTTGACTACAAGCCAGACATACGTCAAGAAGCCATGGCGGTACACGCCGTCTATGTCATCCCGGGCAGTGGTAAGGAGCACCCCGTGAAGCCTGGCGAGCGACTGATACTTTGCGACATAGGCATCGACCACAAGGTGAATAATCCCAATGCTTTCGACCTCTCCAAGGCAAACTTCGAGTGGTATGACGTGTCTAGCTCACCAGCACATCAAGACTTTGATAGTCCCACAGTGCCTAACCTAGATAAGTGGTACTGCTACACGAAGTCCTTTTTCATCCTACACAATAGAGGCTTTGCATCGTATGCTATAGCGCGTATGCCGATCACCAAGGAGGAGTACCTCAAGGACTACAAGTATGACTACACCTACGTCTTGACACACAATGGAAATAGCTATGACATGTCAGGCTCATGCTACAAGCTACCCAATGACTGGATCATAGATGGTGTCAATTGTAGTGTCGAGGCGGTGCATCAGTGGACGATCCTACCTGAGACGATAGACGCTGGCTATACAAACTGTGGTACGGTAGACGGACAGAAAGATCGCTACTTCCACAGCGTACGACGTAAGTACCTAGGCAAGGATGGCGAGGGACATGTGATCCTACAGGATACCAACAACTCCTTCGAGGACTTCAATCCGATGGTCACGGCCTCGCTCATTGAGGAGCAAGGTACTGCGATCAATGCTAAGGGTACACCCTGCACGACCAAGACTTATGATGGGGTCGTGCCTATTGAGCAGTAAGGTCTCTTCGATAGATTATGGTGCATCATTCTTCGGTTTGTCTTAGCAGATCTCTTGCGCTCTTACTCTGTCTCCTAGGTGTGCTTACGAGCTCACTCTATGGGCAGCAGCAAGAGCCAGAGATGATCTCACGACCTGCAGACACCCTCACGGTGGCAGGGGCGCTCCTAGAGCAGGGGCGACCTGGCTACGACCTGTCGGTATCACCAGTAGTGTCGCCGCTCTACTTTTTCTCAGAGCGAGGCTCTCGTACAGACCTCTCTCTGGGCGGAGCTATGCGGCGAGATGGAGGCGAGGCTATGATCCCGCAGCTGGGCAAGCAAGACATCGATGGATCGGTGCATATCGAGAGTGCTTTGCGTCAGCGCAACAACTTCGCTTGGGGTGCTGCCTCCTACACTTATCGTGCTACGGAGGGGATACGCTTCAACGAGACGACCGACTACCCCCTCCTCGCACCCTACGTCATGGGAGACACGGCGCATACGGCGCATCTGCACCAAGATCTCTACACTTTTGGTGCCGGTACGGTGCATCGCCTCGGCAATTGGCTACTCTCTTTGAAGGCGGACTATCGTGCCACCTTTGCCTACCGCACGCAAGACCCTCGCCCTCGCAATCTGGCTACACGCCTGGAGGGGCAGATCGGCATCGGCTATCAGCTTACCGACTATGCGCTAGCTCTAGCAGGTACGCTAGGTCGCTACAAGCAAAACAATCAGGTAGGCTTCTTGAGTGAGCTCGGAGTGGCTAGTGAATATCACTTTACGGGCATCGGGGGAGACTACTACCGCTTTAGGGGAGGCAATACGTCGCTCTTCTATCAAGGGCTGTCTTATGGCATATCGCTCGGGCTAACCCCTACTAGTGAGGCGCGTCAAGGCTTCTATGCTTTGGCTGCGTGGCATCTGCTGACTACCGACCGTATCATACGAGAGCTCAACAACCTCCCCCTCTCGACACTCTCCAGTCACACGATAGATCTGCAGGCGGGGTACACCGCTCGCTCAGCACGACTGGGGCGTTGGGGCATAGCACTCTACACACAGGGCGACATACGTCGAGGTGCTGTCCATCTCTTCGGTGATCCTAAGGGCAATATCTACCCACGCATAGCCACGGAGCGGTCATACTATGGTCAGACCTTAGAGTTTGGTGCTAAAGGCTTTTGGGATAGTCAGGACACTCCTCGCACACCTTGGTCGTGGGGCATATCCACTTCGCTCGGCTATCGACTACATGAGGAGGACTTGCTACCTCAAGCAGAGCGACTCTTCTACCATCTAGGCGGGACATTGGCTCCGTATGTTAGCTTTCATCGCGGGCAGTACTTTGTCTCTCTGACACCTACCTATAGTATCTGGGCAAAGACGGGACACCCTTCGCTACAGTTAGCACCTCAGCATCAGCCTATACCTACTTATGCTGAGACACTGGAGCGAGCCTTCCAGATAGCTAGTTCCACGCAGATGACCTACGGGCTCTCTATGACTCACGGCTATCAGCTCAGCAGTAGCTATGCACTGTGGCTCTCACTAGACTACCTCCATACGCAGACGAGTCTGTGCGGTAGCAACTACGGGGCCATACGTTGTGGCATCTCATTCTAATAGTAAATCCAAACAATCAAATATCATCAGTATGCGAAAACAATTACCAGTATTACTCATACTCCTCACGCTCTTCTGTACGACGAGTGTGACGATAGCGCAGACTCCAGACGAGGGTGTCGCAAAGAACTTCCTCTGGTACCGTCTTGTCTCCAATAGCGTAGAGCGTCTGCAGACACCTCAGCAGGTGGTCGCCTCAATGGACGGCAATCTCTTTGCGAGCAATGCCTTCTACAGTAAGGAGCGCGCGGACGCTAGCTCAGTCTTCAACTTTGACGCATCAGACGATGCTGACAAAGCGATCTCCTATGGCGATGACGGCTCGGCTGCCAACGGCAACACCGCCCTCACTATCTACAAACTGACTCCTGAAGGCAAGCTACTCTGGCACATATACAACAGCCGCGGAGAGATAGCAAACAATGTCAACTGTATCACGGCTACTCCTGACGGAGGCTTTGTGACCATCTTGATGGCACGGGATGCTCAGTCCAAGTCTAAGAGCAATACAGACACACTGCGTCTGGTACAGGCAGACGGCACGCCTTACGATATAGAGATGAAGTCTCTATTTGTTGGAGTTGGCGACGACGCCTCTGCCGGAGCTACGCGTCGCAAGATCATGCCGCTTCTTGTCAAGGTTAATGCTGCAGGACAGATCGAGTATCACAAAGCTTTTGACGTAGACCACACCCCTATGGCCGATGCAACTCGCTATAGCTACGGCACCCCTACGGGCTGCGACTTCAAGGGCACGGCTGTAGATCCCGAGGGCAACGTCTATGTCTGTGGCTCCGTCCGCACGGCCATAACCTTCGGCGAGACAACCATCAAGGCGAAGAACAATGTCGGGTGGAATGGAGACTCACAGAAACAGATGGGAGACTTCTTCATCCTCAAGTTTGACAGCAAGGGCAATCTTGTCAAGACGCTTACCGAGCAGGGAGACCCCATAGGGCGCTCCATGCTAACGGTCATCAAGTATCAAGACGGCAAGCTCTATGCGGCTGGACGCTTCACAGGGACTAAAGAGAAGACCCCTATCACCATCGATGGCAAGCAACTCATCCCCAGCGACAAGGAGAGCCTTATCACACTCTGCCTAGACACCGACCTAAAGGTCTCGTGGATCTCTCAGATTGATGTCAAGGCTGTTCCTGAGCACACTATGACGCTTGCTTTTGTCGATGGGATAGCTGTCGGCAAGGACAAGGTCTATATCGCAGGCCGCTGTGCTGGAGCTCTCGTTGACGCCGAGGGGAATGTGATCCTCGAGCAAAAAGTCAAGGGGCACAGAGGCTATGCTCTAGCGATAGACAAAGCTACCGGGAAGCCCAATGCGGAGTGGCATACGCTACTCCCAGAGAAGGGGATCTCCAACTGTACGGCTATCTCCACGCAGGGAGATCATGTCATCTTGCATGCCTATGCTCTAGGAGGGCAGACCTACTACCGTGTGCTGGATCTCAACCTCTCTGAGGGGTCTGTACAAGACTACCCCATGGTAAGTAAAGCTATGACCTCATTCGGAGGCGATGTCGTTGCCAATAGCTATGTGGCAGGTGTGCGTTGCCGCAATAGTGCTAAGCTCCTTACGACCGAGGGTTATAAGGAGATGACGTACAAGGACTGGTTTAGCCTCTTTGTTGCCCACAAGCTCCCCTTCCCCTCACTCTCTGCTAGCTGCAAAGCGCTTCACCTATCAGAGGGCAAAGGGACTCTACAAGTCTTAGCGTCAGACCTTAAAAATCCGATCCAGGTGACATGCTCTGGCGAAGGCTTTACGGCACAGCTCAAGGAGCTACCCGCTACGGGTGGAGCTCTCGAGATTCAGTTCAAGACAGCTGTCACCAAGACGCCCGAAGAGCGTATTGGCAAGCTCACCCTCACTTCTGGTGGAGCTAGCTACGAGGTCTACCTCTACGCAATGACAGAGACAGAGCAGTACATCAAGGTATCTCAGAGCGAGATCGACTTCACGATGATACCTGTCGGTGAGCATAAGTCTGTCGATCTGACCGTCACACAGAAGAACCTCATGGACGCTATCACCTGTACGATCGAGGGTGAGGGTGCTAAGTACTACTCTGTGGACAAGAGCGAGATCGCTGTCTCCAATGAGCCTGCGACCCTCAAGGTAACCTACACGCCCGACAAGACCATCGCAGCTAATGCCAAGGCTACAGCTCAGCTCGTCCTAACCTCTGGCGATGTCAAGACGATTGTCACACTATCTGGTCAGACCAATACAGCTATTGAGGAGGTTGCAGCAGCCAAGCTCACTATCGCTACCGCAGCTGGTACGCTCTACGTACATAGCGACAAGGCGCGTCCAGTAGCTATCTACACGTCAGCTGGTGAGATGGTTGCACAGCAGCTACTCTCTGGTGACATGGCGCTCTCACTACCTGCTGGTGTCTACTTCATCCAGACAGATCGTGAGGCCTATCGTGTCTACATCCCCGCTATTTAATCTGTTTCGTCCCTCTTCTCTCTATGTAGAGGAGAGGGACTATCCTCTTTTATAAGCAAATCTGTGAAGCTCGCACTTCACACCCTATTACCTCAAAACACAGTTATCACATCAACACAGTATGAACAAGAAACTATCTCTCGTGCTCTTCGCAGCACTACTCTCCATCGCCCTCATCGGGTGCAACAAGCAAAAGCAAGATCAGACCGCAACCGCAGAGACGGAGGCTCCGACCTACATGGAGGTGGACGCGCTCCTCGCCTCTGCCGATAGTCTCGTCGGTCAGACGGTTACCGTGCAGGGCATCTGCACCCACCTCTGCAAGCATGGTGCTAAGAAAGCCTTCCTCATGGGCAGCGACGACACCAAGGTGATCCGCGCTGAGGCTAGTGAGGAGATGGGCGCCTTTGCTCAGGAGTGTATCAACAGTCTAGTCACCATCACAGGGCAACTTGTCGAGGATCGTATCGATGAGGCTTATCTGCAAAACTGGGAGGAGCAGCTCAAAGCTCAAGCCGCCAAAGAGCATGGCGAGGGCAAGGCTGGCTGCGCCAACGAAAAGAAGGCTCGTGGCGAAACGGCCGACACACCAGAGGCTCGTATCGCAGACTTTCGCAAGCAGATCGCTGAGCGCGAAGCTCAGGAGGGCAAGGCATACCTCTCCTTCTATCACATCGATGCTACAAGCTATAAGATAGAGGAGCAGTAACCCACATCTGGAACTGACAAGAACTCTATGAAAGTAAACTTCAAGCAAGCAGGTAGGAGCGTGCGTCGCTGGAGTAGATTACTACACCGCGACCTCTCCTTCCTACTTGCTGCACTTATATTCATCTATGCTCTATCGGGTCTCTACATGAACCACCGAGACACGATCAATCCGCACTACATCATCACTCAGCGGGAGTATCAGATCCCGTTAGCAGAGCTACAAGTTGCTGGACGCCTTGACGCATCTGCCGTCCGTAAGCTCCTAGACGAGATAGACCTGTCGGGTAGCTATACCAAGCACTACTACCCTGACGATCATACGCTCAAAGTCTTCCTCAAGGGACGTGCCACCCTACTCCTCGACACCTCAACGGGGGTAGCCGTCTACGAGTCGGTCGAGCGACGCCCGCTCATCAGCTCTATGACACAACTGCACTACAACCCAGGGCGCTGGTGGACGATCGTCGCTGATGTGCTAGCCATCGGTCTCATCCTCATCACCCTCACGGGACTACTCATCGTGCCAGGGAGACGCGGACTCATAGGTCGTGGAGGTATCCTTCTCTTGATCGGGCTGGCGGTGCCACTACTCTTCCTCTTCCTATAAATGTAGGCGGTAGCCCCCTTATACCACTTAACTAACATGGACAACTTAATCGAGTGTCACAACTTGACCCACTACTACGGCAAGCGACTGATCTACCGTGATCTCTCCTTTGCCGTACCTCGTGGTCGCATCCTCGGTCTGCTTGGTAAAAACGGTACTGGCAAGACCACAACAATCAATATACTCAGTGGCTTCCTCCGCCCCAAGTCGGGCGTCTGTCGCATCCTAGGCGAAGACATAACCCGTATGCCCGACCGACTCAGACAGGATATCGGGTTGCTCATCGAGGGGCACGTCCAGTATAGCTTTATGACTATACGGCAGATAGAGCGCTTCTACGCACCTTTCTATCCGAAGTGGCGTAGGGAGGCTTACTACGAACTGATGGAGCTACTCAAAGTCACCGAGAGACAGCATCTCAGTCGTATGTCTTGTGGTCAGCGCTCACAGGTCGCTCTCGGACTGCTCCTAGCGCAAAACCCCAAAGTCCTCATCCTCGACGACTTCTCGATGGGACTAGACCCAGGCTATCGCAGGCTCTTTGTGGACTACCTACATCACTATGCCAAGGAGCAGGGCACCACGATCTTCCTCACCTCCCACATCATCCAGGATATGGAGCGACTGATCGATGACTGCATCATCATGGACTACGGCTCTATACTCCTGCAGCGACCAGTCGCTGAGATACTAGACAAGGGACGACTCTACAGATGCTCCCTCACAGACGACCGTCCTCTCCCTGAGATCGATGGGCTGTACCACTTTGAGGCGCACCACAGACGTGGGGAGTGCTACTCATTCCTTCCACAGCCAGAGGTCGCCGAGCGACTCACTCAGGCTGGCGTCCCCTACCAAGATCTCACAGCACACGAGACGACGCTCGAGGATGCCTTCATAGGACTCACCGGTAAGTACTAATGCTATCTATATGTTTGCCTCTATAATATATAAGGAGTGGCTCAAGCTCCGACTATACGCACTGCTGTCGACAATTGTCGCACTAGCCGTACCGCTCTACGGCGTGATACGCATACACCGAGCCATCGCCCTACAAGGTGCTGACCATATTTGGCTCGTGATGATACAGAAGGGAGTAGTCTTCGTAGAGAGTATGCGCTACGTACCCCTCATCCTAGGCTTGCTCTGTGCCATCGCTCAGTTTGCGCCAGAGCTCTCTCGTCGTAGCCTCAAGCTCACCCTGCACCTGCCTCAGTCACCGCTCCGCTCGACCTACCAGATGCTCGCCTGCGGGGTGACACTACTGCTATGGCACACCTTATTATATATAGGTGTCCTCTTCATCGGACTGCAAGGGCTCTTAGCTTACGAACTCCTCACCTACGTCCTCTCCGCCACATTGCCCTGGATCTTGGCGGGCTTCCTCGGCTACCTCCTGATGAGTTGGATACTCCTAGAGCCCACTTGGCGTAGACGCATCCTCTACACCCTCATCGCTGTACTCTTGATGCGTCTCTGCTTTATCTCACCCACAGCAGGAGCTTACGCACCCTTCCTGCCTACGCTACTTATCTACACCATCCTCTCCTCGACACTCGTGTGGCTCTCCGTGAGTCGCTTCAAAGAGGGGAGACAAGACTAGAATACTATGAAGCGCATAGCCACAATACTCCTATACATCACCGTAGCACTACTCATCGCCTGGCAGATACCCTGGTGGTACAACTACCTCCGAGCCGATGCAAGCCGTGAGCCATTCACCATCTACAGTCAGCTACTAGGCGACTTCATCGTCACAGGTCATGATGAGGGGGCGATAACCTACCGTAGCGATAAGGGCGTGCAGTATAGTCGTGAGGAGGTCGACAGCCTACTCCCCACCTTCTACTACCGTCAGCTCCTGACCGATGGTCGCCTACCTGACACACTCTACGGAGAGGCTGTGACCCCACAGCTTATACAGCGGGGTGCTGTCACCTTCCGCTGCTCGCCGCGCACCCTCTCCGCACCAGCCGTGGCGCTCTACCCCCTCCTGGAGAGTGCCTCACGGAGAGTCAAGCTGGAGATGCCCGAAGATCTCTTTCGCATCACCGAGCAGGCGATCGAATTTGTAGATATGCAGAGCAATCAGCTAGACAAGGCGAAGAGTGCTAACTACACGAAGCTCTTTCAGGAGAAAGGCTTCGCCTTCCCCGCTCAGCGGGTTGCTGGCAATGCGACTGCGCAAAAGGAGTATGACAACGGTTACCTCCTCATTGATCAGCAGGGTAAGCTCTTTCACCTCAAGCAGATGGCGGGCAAGCCCTACCTGCGGGCTATTGACCTGCCCGAAGGCGTAGAGGCTGCCGAGGCCTTCGTCTGGGAGCTACCTAGTCGTCGGCATATCGGTCTCGTCTCTACCCGAGACCATCAGCTCTATCTGATCGAGCGTGAGGGCTATCGCCTCTGTCGCCTTGAGATCCCCTCGTGGGACCCACTCCGTGAGGATCTCACCATCATCGGCAACGACCTAGACAGCTACACCCTCAAGGTCTCTACCGCCGATGCCACAAGCTACTATGCGCTAGACGCTACGAGCTACACGCTACTGAGCTCGCTACAAGTAGATCACCCTGAGCGGGCTATGCCGGGGCTACACTTCACCTCGCGCCTAGATGGCTGGGTCAAGCCTCGACTAGACTAACCGCAGAGTCCCCTTCTGCCTCCCTTCAGGAGGGAGGCTCCTCTGCGAGCCTATTCAGCTTATGCTTGGCGAATAGCAAGGCTGACGCACTATAATCGCTCTGTCAGGAGCTACACATTAGTGACCAGCGAGGAGTGGAGAGGTCGATGAGCTCATTGTAGATCATGTGTCAGCCCTGTGGCGAATGGTAGGAATATGCGGTCAAATCGTTTTTTTCCTTACCTTTGGAGCTAGATCATATGTTAGGTGCTGTCGAGAGGCCTCTAGCTCATCTACCGAGACTGCCAGCACAGCACCCGACACTTAGACTGAATCTATGAATCGGACTTTACTAAAAACCCTCCAGATACCACTCCTGATCTGCATCTTATGCGCCTTAGGACTGACCTCTTGCAACGATAACTACTCCACCCTCGGGGGGAGTCTGCGACCTGAGCGAGACCTCGTGACAGCTCGTGGAGACTCACTAACCTTTACAACGAAGACTATACGACTGGACTCTATATATAGTCGTAGTGCTATCTCGTTACTGGGGCAGATCTCAGATCCCATCTTTGGAGACTTTGAGGCGAGCTATATCTGTCGGCTGCAGTGCGCACCGGGCTTCACCTTCACTCAGAAGCCTATCAAGGATCGCATCGACTCGGTAACTATCGAGCTCTCCTACCTAAGTGCCGTAGGCGACACCACCACATGGGGCAAGGCGCAGGTCTATGAGATCACACAGCCACTGCCTAAGAGTCGCTACTCGGTCGACGATCTGACGCCCTACACACGAGGAGCTAAGCTACTCGGTGAGCTGACTTACCAACCCTCCGATACGGCGGGTATCAAAGGGCTAAAGATACGAGTACCCAATGAGCTGGGAGAGCGTTTTCTAAAGGCTTCGCGTGAGCACCCTGAGTGGTTTGCCTCGCAAGAGGCTTTTGAGTCCAATCTACTCCGTGGTCTCTACGTCACCTCGACGACGGGCACTGGGCATATTCTCTCGGTTTACTCGACGGCTCTCCGCATCTTCTACACCTTTGAGACGACACAAA
>CAMCJO010000018.1 GCA_945875135.1 uncultured Porphyromonas sp. | reverse complement strand
CTACTTCCCCATTATGGAGGAGATCTTCGACCGTCACGGGCTACCCGTCGAGCTGATTTACCTGACAGTCGTCGAGTCTGCACTCAACCCCTTTGCCGTTTCACCAGCTGGAGCTTCTGGGCTCTGGCAGCTGATGCTTCCCACGGGACGCAGTATGGGGTTAACTGTCAATAGCCTTGTTGACGAGCGGTTTGACGTCTACAAGAGTAGTGAGGCAGCTGCACTCTATCTCAAGCAACTCTACGGGCTCTTTGACAATTGGCTCCTAGCTATCGCTGCGTACAACTGTGGTCCTGGCAATGTCACCAAAGCAATCCGACGCTCGGGGGGGAAGACCACCTTTTGGGGAGTCTATCCCTACTTGCCCCGTGAGACGCGCAACTACATTCCGCTCTTCATCGGAGCTTACTACGCCTGCTACTACCACAACGAGCACAACATCTGTCCACAAGCACAGTCTATGCCACTTGCTACCGACACCCTAGCCATACAGATACCGCTCACCTTCGCCCAAATCTCACAAAGCACAGGCATACCCACCGAACAGATCCGCACGCTCAACCCGCAATACAAGCGAGGTGTCATCCCCGCTGCTGGATCGACGCCCTACACCATCCGCTTGCCCCTAGCTGGCATCTCTAAGCTCGACGAGGCGCTCATCAACCTCAGACGCAATCATAAGGAGGAGCTGTCCAAGCAGATAGCCGAAGCGCAAGAAGAGATCAAGCAAGCACCTACCCCCACGCAAAAGAGCAAGGCAGCCCAAGGTCGCTACAAGATCTACAAAGTACGCCGCGGAGATACGCTATCTAAGATTGCCAAGCGACACGGCACCTCGGTCGCTGCCATCAAGCGTGCCAACGGACTCAAAGGACGCAATCCCCGCATACACCCAGGGCAGCGACTGAAGATCCCTAGATAACTCCGACCTCTAAAGTCTAATCTCTAACTTCTAACCTCTAATCTCTAAAGTCTAGTATGCTCGCCATCCAAGACCTCTACGCTCCCGAGTACAGCCACTGCTGGGGTTGTGGTGCAGCGCACCCTTACGGGCTGCATCTCAAGAGCTACCTCAGCGACGACCACACCTACTGTTACTGCCATCACACACCCGACGCGGTCTACACAGGCGGGGTGCCCGACAATCTATACGGAGGCTTCATCGCCATGCTTTTCGACTGCCACGGCACAGCCGCAGCTGCCGCTCTTTACTTAGCAGCTCACGAGGAGGATCTGACGGCAGATAGCCTCGAGCGCTTCATCACCGCACATCTAGAGGTGGATTACCTCGCTCCGACGCCGATAGGTGTCGAACTAGAGATCCGCGCTTACCCCGTAAAGGTAACCGATCGTAAAGTCATCCTATCGCTCGAGCTACACTGCGACGAGCGCATCACCGCACGTGGCAAGATGGTCGCCGTCAAGCATCGCCGTCCCGCAGCTAAGTGAATAAAACCCCAGCCAGCGAAGTCTCACAAGCCTGTAGAGTCTACAAGATTAAGTAACTTTGTGAGCCTGCTGAGGGTACAGCCTTACCATTGCGAGGCTTTGTGCGCCCGGCTTAGCATCAGATACATTATTCATTAGCACCTCATGCCTACATCTACGTCCGGCTCCACTCTATCTACTCCTACAAAGAGAGCTATACCGCCACACGAGCGACAGACCTTCACCCCGAGACACTCTCCGCTAGCCCTGGAGATACTCTACCTCGTCATCGGTGCTATCTGTCAGGCTGTCGCTTACGCCTGCTTTATCGCTCCGGCCGACATTGTCCCTGGAGGGTGCTATGGAATCAGTATCACGATCAACTATCTGACACAGGGGACCTTTGAGGCGTTTCCCGAGGGGTTACCCATCGGTGCCGTGGCACTCTGCTTCAACATACCCTTCTTCCTCCTAGCGGCTCGCTCCCTAGGCTTACGCAGCGGGGGTAAGACGATCGCCACCTTCCTACTCATCTCTATCTGCACCGACCTGATCACCTCGATGACACGAGACATAGTCATCGTGAGCAACGATAAGTTTCTCTCCTCCGTCTATGGCGGTGCTATCCTCGGACTGGGCGTGCTACTCACCTTCAAGGCAGGCAGCACCAGTGCCGGTACCGACGTCATCGCTCGTGTACTCTCTAAGGGCAATAACGTCAAAACCAGTCACATGATCATAGCCGTAGACTCCGCCGTGGTACTCTTCGGACTAGTCGCTTTTGGAGACTTTAGCGTGCCGCTATACTCTTGGATCACCATCTTTGTCTATGGCAAGGTAGTCGACATCTTGCAACCTGAGAACCCCAACAAAGCGATCTTCATCGTCTCCGACCACACCGCCGAGCTACGCACGATCATTATTGAGGAGCTTAACCTGCGGGGTACTTTCCTCCATGGCAGCGGTATCTACGCGGGCGCCGAGCGGGACATCATCTTTATGATTGTGGAGCGCAAATATGTCAGCAAGCTCAAGAAAGCGGTACTCCAGGCTGATCCCAAAGCTTTTATCGCAACGGCCAATGCAACCAACGACACCGCACCTCAGATCCTCTAAGCTATGAAACCTTTTGCCACTCTCTTACTCCTCTGCACACTCTGCGTCTCCTCGCTGACAGCCCAGACTACGACTGAAGCACTCCCCGCAGGGCAACGGGTACTCGTGGAGACTTCACAGGGAGACTTTACACTCCTGCTCTATGACGACACGCCTCTACACCAAGCTGCCTTCCTAGAGCATGTACGTCAAGGAGACTACGAGGGGGTTTTGATGCACCGTGTCATAGCACAGTTTATGGTTCAGGGAGGCAATCTCTCGACTCGTGGAGCGACACGCCAGACGGACGTCTCCATAGACACGCTCTCGACCACCATCCCAGCAGAGATCCTACCGAACCATATTCATAAGCGGGGCGCCCTGGCGGCAGCACGAGTCGCTGGCGAGGAGAACCCTGAGATGCGTTCCTCCGGCAGTCAGTTTTACATCGTCACGGGGACCTACTACACAGACTTTGACCTAGATGATATAGCAGCTCAGCGCGAGTGGAACTACACGCCTGAGCAGCGACAGGCGTACAAGATGCAGGGCGGTGCCCCGTGGTTGGACAGGCAGTACACAGTCTTTGGCGAAGTGATCGACGGCATGCGCACCATCATCAAGATCGAAGACCTCCCGACCGATAGTACCAACCGTCCTAAGCGAGATGTGATCATCAAGCGCATGACGCTCCTGCCCTAACCCCGCCGACACGATGCAGACTCCCGTCCCGTCAGGCTTAATCGCCAAGCTAGCGCAAGACTACCCCGAGCATGCCACTCGCATTGTCGAGGCACTAGAGACGCCCCCATCGGTCTCTCTGCGGCTTAATCCAGCTCGCACCTTATCGGCACGCCCCTTTGCAGAGCTGGAGGATGGAACTATACCGTGGCTACCGGCAGAGCTGGAGGGTTACTGGCTCAGCGAGCGACCTCTCTTTGCGCTGAATCCACTATGGCACGCTGGTGCTTACTACGTGCAGGACGCTAGTGCTATGACGCTCGCCACTATCTGGGAGCAGCTCGACTGGCACACAGCCCCTAGGCTAGCACTAGACCTCTGCGCAGCGCCTGGTGGCAAGAGCACACTCCTCCGCGACCTACTCCCCGACACGATACTCCTCGTGAGCAACGAGATACTCCCCAAGCGGTGCAAGATCCTTGTAGAGAATATGGTCAAGTGGTGCGGAGCTGACCAAATGATCATCACGCAAGAGGAGCCACAACGGCTCACACCCCTACTGCGCGGTGCCTGTGATCTAATACTGGTCGACGCCCCCTGCAGTGGCGAGGGACTGATGCGCCGTGACGAGGAGGCAAGACGTATGTGGTCGCCTCAGCTCGTCGCCGACTGCGTGAGCCGCCAGCGGGCGATCCTACAGGAGGCGATGCGTATGCTGGCTCCCGAGGGTATACTCCTCTACGCCACTTGCACCCTCAATCAAGAGGAAAACGACCAGATGGTTCAGTGGCTCCTCGACCACTACCCTTGCGAGCTCATCGACATCTCCCGCTTTGCTGAGCGCATCGCTGGAGCTTACGCCTCTTCGTATGGCCTGCACCTCTGGCCAGGCATCGTACGTGGAGAGGGACAATACCTCGCCACACTACGACTCACCGACATCGTCGAGACCCCGAGCGAAGCGCGCAAAGCCAAAAGCTTGACACGCACCAGTCGACAGGAGTTAGCTGGGGTCTCTTGGCTCAGCGAGACAACAGCTGCCGACTACTACACCATCGGTGAGCGCATCTACCAGCTCACACCCGAGGCGGCTCAGCTCCTTGCCACGGCATACAGAGCGCGTCTCGCCGTTGCCACACCAGGACTGGAGATAGCCTCTATGCGCCACCAGGCGAAAGGCTACGAACCCTCCTTTGCCCTGCTACACCATAAACTATATGACGCAGTTAAGCTACCCGCTCTAGAGCTGCCCCTAGAAGAAGCCCTGCGCTATCTGCGAGGCGAGGCACTCACGACAGAGCCCCCGACAGAGCGGGGCATCACAGTCATCACCTATCGTGGCATCCCCTTAGGGCTGGCACACAGCACCGGCTCACGGCTCAACAACTTATACCCTAAGCCGTACCGCCTACGCATCTAAAGACAAAACACCTAACCTGATATACAACATTATGGACAAGAAAAAGAAAGTACTCATCTCCTTTGACACCGTACGCTCTGGCTTCGAGGAGCTGGCCGAGTGGGCCGATATGACCCGTCGCCCCGAAGGCGAGAGCTTCACACGTGAGGAGATGATGGAGATAGGCGCACAGTATGATGCGCTCGCCACGCAGTTCACCTTCCCCGTAGATCGTGAGCTGATCGACGCTTTTCCCAATATTAAGCTGATCGCCAACTATGGTGTCGGCTACAACAATATCGATGTCGCCTATGCGCATAGCAAAGGGATCACCGTGACCAATACCCCTCGTGCCGTGATCCAGCCTACTGCTGAGCTAACCATGGGTCTACTCCTGAGCTGCAGTCGCAAGATCGCTATGTGGGATCGTCACATGCGTCGCACCAAGAGCAGTAGCAAGTCGCTCTCCGACAGCTCCGGCATGGCGACCAACCTCTGTGGCAAGACTATCGGCATCATCGGCTATGGCAACATAGGTCGTGCCGTGGGGCACATGGCACAAGCCTTCGGTATGACCGTCCTCTACAACAAGCGTCACCAGCTCGATGCTGCGACCGAGAAAGAGCTAGGAGTCACTTATGCCGACCTGGACAAGATCTTTACGGAGTGTGATGTCGTATCCCTCCACACTCCTTACAATGAAGACTCACACCACCTAGTATCCGCTAGCCACTTAGCTCAGATGAAGCACTCAGCTATCCTCATCAATGCGGCGCGTGGAGCAGTCGTCGACGAGGCTGCCCTCGTGCATGCGCTCCAGACAGGCGAGATAGCCGCTGCGGGACTAGACGTCTTCGAGCATAGCGACAATCCGCTCCCCGAGCTGTACGAGATGGAGCAGGTGACCATGACGCCACACGTCGGCACGCAGACCTACGAGGCGCGCGTTGCTATGGCACGTGAGCTGTGCAACTGCATCATCGGCTACTTCGAGGGCGACCGCCCCATCAGCATCGTTCAGTAAAGAGAAAAGACCCTAGAGAGACAGCAGCCTCTCTAAGGTCTTCTTTTTTCTCCTCACACTACCCGTCTATAGGGAGTCCGCATCTACAAAGCCAAGCATAAAGCATTCGCTATCCATATCATAGAAAGCAACACATTGGTCTCCTTTCTCATTGAAAGCAGACAGCTGACCATACATAGCGTCGTAGACAATGTTCTTGTCGAAGCCATTGGTCGCTAGCCAAGCGCATTTTTCACTCCAAATTGCCAAAGTCAAATAAATTTCGTATCTTCGCAAAGGTCGGGACATCTTATTCTAACTTTGAGAACAAGAACGATGTCACTGACATCCGCTTCCGCAAAAAACCAAACCTCTACTTGATATGAAATTAATCCGGCCTTTATTGTTTATGCTACTGGTCGCTCTAACATTTTGTCGCTTACAAGGGCAGACAGAGTCACAAATGAAATCTGAAACTCCTTGTAGAGCTTACCTATCCTTGGGAACATCTTGCGACGTCAGTGGAAGCGACTTTAAGAATCTAGAAACCATATCCTTTACATATCGCTTTTCTCCTCTTTCTTCTTGGGGAGGAACTCTTAGTATAGGATACTCGGGATTTCCGAGAGTGGAGGATCAGCATAAGTTGTTCTTTTCCTCTCTTACTTGTTCCTTTTTACCCGTAGATATGGAACGGTTTAGGATAATACCTTCCGTAGGATTTGGAGTGGCTCATGGTGATAATAATCTTGGGAAATTCACTACAATGCTTTTCGACACTTCCGTTGAAGCCCAGTATGCAGTCTCTCGCACTACGTATTGTGGAGTAGAATATCGATATATAAGCAGCAGAAAGAGAACTCTCTCTATGTACTTAGCTGGATTAAAAATCGGGTTCTTGTTCTAATGCGTAAGTACTATGACACCATAGCTGTTGCAAGCTAACGAAGTGATTCTTCGAAAAGAACTGACTGAAACGAAGAAAGATATGAGACCGTTGCGTAAATCTTTATGCAACGGTCTTTTTATGCAGTATTCTCTCCGACTACTCCTGACTCTCGTCGAGCTGCTGGAGGAGCTGTGAGACCTCCTTATCGATAGAGGTGAGTCGTGTGGAGCAAAACTGTATCAAGCCGGTCGCCTCCTCGATAAGCTTGGTCAGTTCGTCCACCTCTATATCGCCTGTCTCGAGGAGTCGCACGATCTCTTGAATACGTGTGATCGCCTCTTGGTAAGTCTGCTGTGGCTCCTCGGCGAGGCTCTTTTTAGCGTCTGTCATGGGGTATGTGTTTTATTATTAGTATCTTTGTCTCGTGTAGTACTACATTTGAGTACCTCACTGCATTGCAAAAGTAACTATATATATCATACCAAACGAACTAAGACTATGCGTAAACAAGTAATTATGCTCTTAGCCATCGCCACGATGCTACTCGCTTGTAACAAGCAGAAGCAGCAGACTGACCTGGCTGACAATCCATTCGTTCATCCAAGTGAAACCTACATGAATGCACCCGACTTTGACAAGATCAAGGTAGAGCACTTTGCACCTGCCTTCGACGAGGGTATGCGTCAGCACAACGAGGAGATAGCTGCTATCGTAGACAATGCTGAGGCTCCCACCTTTACCAATACTATCGAGGCGCTCGAGCGTGCTGGACAGGTACTCCAGCGCACCTCTGCCGTCTTCTTCGCACTGACTAGTGCCGACACCAACGATGAGCTACGCGCCATCGAGGCTGAGTACGTACCTAAGCTCACCGCACACAGCGATGAGATCATGCTCAACGACAAGCTCTTCGCTCGCATCAAGACTGTCTATGAAACCGGTCTAGAGGGACTACAGCCCGACCAAGTACGCCTCACCAAGCAGTACTACGACAACTATGTCAAGGCTGGTGCCAACCTATCCGCTGAGGATAAGGAGAAGCTCAAGAAGCTCAACGGCGAGGAGGCTGAGCTCACCGCTAAGTTTGGCAATATGCTGACCGACGCAACGAATGTGCCTGTCTTCTTTACCGACAAGGCTCAGCTCGACGGACTCACCGACAGTGAGCTACAAGAGGCTGCCGACCTCGCTAAGGAGGAGGGCAAAGAGGGCCAGTGGGCTATACGCCTAGTCAATACGACCCAGCAGCCTGTCATGGCTAAGCTCAACAACCGCGACACACGCAAGGCTATCCTCGATGCTTCGATCAATCGCTGCAACAACGGCGATAAGTACGACACGCAGGAGATCATCAAGCGCCTCGCTACGCTCCGTGCTGAGAAGGCTCAGCTACTAGGTTTTAAGACCTTTGCTGACTGGACGCTACAGGACGCACTCGCTAAGAATGGTGAGACAGCTCGCAACTTCCTCGAGCGTATTGCTAAGCTCTACCAGCCCAAGGCTGCTGAGGATGCTAAGATGCTAGAGGAGTTTGCACAGAAGAGCGAGGGCCCAGACTTCAAGCTAGAGGCTTACGACTGGGCTTACTACGCAGAGAAGATGCGCAAGGAGCAGTACGACATCGACGAGGCACAGCTCAGCGAGTACTTCGTCCTAGACAACGTCCTCAAGGATGGTGTCTTCTACGCTGCCAATAAGCTCTATGGTCTCACCTTCGAGCAGCGCACCGATGTTTCTGTTTACAACCCAGACGTGACAGTATATGATGTCAAGAACGAGCAGGGCGAAGTGATCGCACTCTTCTACTTCGATCCTTATGCACGTCCCTCTAAGAGCGGTGGTGCCTGGATGAGCAACTTCGTCGAGCAGTCTACCCTCCTAGGTAACAAGCCAGTCATCTACAACGTCTGCAACAACAAGAAGCCCGTTGCTGGTCAGCCCTGTCTGATGACTTGGGACGAGGTGACGACCCTCTTCCACGAGTTCGGTCACGCACTACACGGTATGCTCTCTACGCAGACCTATCCTTCCATCTCTGGGACCAACGTATCGAGAGACTTTGTCGAGTTCCCCTCACAGTTCAACGAGCACTGGGCTACTGAGCCTACCGTCTTTGCAAACTATGCTAAGCACTACAAGACAGGCGAGCAGATGCCTGCTGAGCTACGTGAGAAGATGATCGCTGCGGGCAACTTCAACCAGGCTTACTCTGTTGGCGAAAACCTCGCTTCCTCACTCATCGACCAGTGCTGGCACGCACTTGCTGTAGGTGACAAGGTTGATGACGTTCAAGCATTCGAGCAGGAGGCACTCACGAAGTACGGTCTGCTCAATGCACAGATACCACCTCGCTACCGCTCACCTTACTTCCGCCACATCTGGAGCAACGGTTACTCAGCAGGTTACTACTCTTACCTCTGGAGCGAAGCCGTAGACAACGACATCTACGCTTGGGTCGAGGCACACGGTGGCATGACCCGTGAGAACGGACAGCGCCTTGCAGACATCCTCCTCTCTCGTGGTAACAGCGAGGATCTGATGGTACTCTTCGAGCAGTTCACCGGCCACAAGGAGGTCGACATCGAGCCACTCCTACGCTTCCGCGGTCTCCGCTAATCACATGGTGCAGCTAGCCGCTCAAGCAGCAGCTAGCACCTGATACATACTACACAAGAGCCTGTCACGATACATCTCGTGGCAGGCTCTTCTTTTATGTCGCCAGCTCTGCCCTCTAACCTCTAACTTCTAACCTCTAATCTCTAATTACATATCTTTACAGGGGAATTCGTCCGATTCCCTCCTTTCTCGAATATCCACGTGGAGAATCTCAAATCTCCACGTGGGCGTCAAAAAATTCCTCCGAAGTTTCATTTGATTCCTCCGAAGTTTCATTTCATTCTTCCGAAGTTTTATTTCGCGCCCACGTGGAGAATTTTCCTTCCCCACGTGGGTATTTCGAAATCTCCACGTGGAAATCACTTTTCCCCGATATAGTGCCGTTTCTATACGTAGCCAACTCTAAATTATTGCAACAACTCAGCGTTGAATTTGCCCAGCCCGTGTCGACGCCTCATAATCACTCCGTCAGGAGCTACACATGAGCGACAAGCGAGGAATAGATGAGTTCGTTGTATATAAATGTATCAGCCTTGTGAGGATCGGATTTTTCCACCTCAAAGGTGTATCAAGGGATAAACGTCTCTGACGACAACGCCTCAGCCCCGGGGCTCCCTGGCACCCGAAAACAAAAAAGCTCCCAATGTAGAAGGGTTCGGCAAAAAGTTTTTCGGCGAAATGTTTGGTGGTTTGGTTTTTTCTTTCTACCTTTGCACTCACAAACGATGACAGAGGTGTCTGTCGATAGTAAAGGATTTGTCCCATGGTGTAATGGCTAGCACTACAGGTTTTGGTTCTGTCAGTCAAGGTTCGAATCCTTGTGGGACAACGACTCCCGCAGGGGGCGAATAAAGAAAGGCTCAGTCCCTTACTACGATATCGTGATACGACGCATTTACTTCTCTCTAAGAGAGACTCTGTGATTGGGTGTCACACACGATGGTGACGAGCTAATCGACAGGAGGTTGATACAGATTGTCCTATGGTGTAATGGTAGCACAACAGATTCTGGTCCTGTTTGTCAAGGTTCGAATCCTTGTAGGACAACTGCCTATCACGCTTACACTGTCGCTAGAGTACCTCAGAGAGCTTAGATATATATGAAAGGGCCCATAGCTCAGCTGGTTTAGAGCATCTGTCTTACAAACAGAGGGTCATAGGTTCGAATCCTATTGGGCCCACTTTTACACACATCATCTTTTTGAACAGAACTGAGGGAGCTTCATCCGTGAGGGTGAGGCTTTTTTTTTGTCTATCGACGTGTGGTGGCATCATGCGAAACGATCGCTTTATTCGACAGCTTCCTAGTCGCTCTGCCATGGGGCACTCGCAAGGGTAAGGTATTTTGTCATGCGTGACTAGCAATATGTAGTGATTGATTGAGATATTAATCGTATCTTTGTGGAGCATTTAGAGATCCGACCAGTGCAGCGCGGGTCAAAAGCTGAAATATCACTTGATCGTATGACCTATATAAACAATGTAATGATCGTGCGCCATAAGCTCCTCTCGACCATGGTGGCTAGATGGCGTCAAGACCAATTGATTAAAACGATAGACCGGATCCCGCTGGAGCTGAGTCCTCGTAAGCAACGCAATGTGCTGGGACGTTGCTGCCCTCATAAGGAGCGTGCCGTATGGAAGTATAAGATGTTTCCCCTCCTGGGCTTTGACATGCAGGATGAGCAGGATGAGCTGACCCCGCTGTCTGAGTACGCTCACACGGCTCTGCATCGCCCACAGCCGACGAAGGAGAATGTGCTCTGCGTCATCGACGAGGCCTGCACCTCGTGCGTACAGATCAACTATGAGGTGTCTAACCTTTGTCGTGGTTGTGTGAGCCGTGCCTGCTCAAGCAACTGTCCGAAGAACTGTATCTCATTCAAGAAGAATGGTCAGGCGCAGATCGATCACGAGGTCTGCATCAGCTGCGGCCAGTGCCACAAGAACTGCCCCTATCATGCGATCGTCTACATACCGGTGCCTTGCGAGGAGTCTTGCCCTGTGGGTGCGATCAGCAAGGATGAGGATGGTATCGAGCATATTGACGAGTCTAAGTGCATCTACTGCGGTGCTTGTCTGAATGCTTGTCCCTTTGGTGCGATCTTTGAGATCTCGCAAGTTTTTGACGTACTGGGTGCCATAGAGCGTGGCGAGCAGGTCATAGCTATCGTAGCTCCTGCTATCCTAGGGCAGTTTAAGGCAAGCCGTGATCAGGTTTACGGAGCGATTAAGAAGATAGGCTTCCACGATGTCATCGAGGTGGCTCAGGGGGCTATGGACACGGTGAGCCATGAGGGTAAGGAGCTGGTAGAGAAGATCGAGGCTGGGCAAGCCTTTATGACGACCTCGTGCTGTCCCTCCTTCTATGAGCTGGTGGATAAGCATGCGCCTGGGCTCAAGCCTTTTGTCTCTAGCTCACACTCGCCGATGGTCTACACAGCAGAGCGCGCTCGCAAGCTTTATCCCGATAGCAAGATCGTCTTCTTCGGCCCCTGTGTGGCTAAGCGTAAGGAGATCAAGCGTCCCAACGTGGACGTCGATATGGTGGTCACCTTTGAGGAGCTTGGCTCTATCCTAGAGGGGCTGGAGATAGATATCAACACGGTAGAGGGCTACAAGCCAACCGTCGAGTCAGTACGTGAGGCACACGCCTTCGCTCGTAATGGCGGTGTCAAGGATGCGGTCATCTCCTATCTGAGCAATACGGAGGAGTACAAGGACTTCGTAGGTCGTCTGACCGCTGAGGAGATCGCGGGTCTGGATAAGAAGGCTGTTGCCAAGCTCAAGGCTTACGGCAAGCGTGGCAAGGCTGATACCCAGTTTGTCGAGGTGATGGCTTGTCTCGGTGGATGCGTGACAGGACCAAGTGCCTTCAACGACATACTCGCTGGTCGCCGCCAGCTACTCAAAGAGGTGGAGAAGATCGACCTCACCTATGCCAACTACAAAGAGAAGGAGTGATACGCTGGACCAAGTAACAGCAGCTTCCATCCCTGAGCTGAAGGCTCTATTAGACAGTAACGACACGCACCTCGGGCATGAGCTTCAGGTGCGTGCCGAGGCTATTGCGGAGCAGCACTTCGGACGGAGGATCTATCTGCGAGGTCTTATCGAGATCTCAAACATCTGTCGCAACGACTGTTACTACTGTGGCATACGCGCTACCAATGAGCACGTCACTCGCTATCGGCTTACTGCTGACGAGGTGATGTCGGCCTGTGCGAGAGGATACGAGATAGGCTTTCGGACCTTCGTACTACAGGGTGGCGAAGACCTCTATTGGCGGGGAGAACGTCTACTCTCGCTCGTGCGCGACATCCGCTCTAGCTATCCAGAGTGCGCTATCACGCTCTCACTCGGAGAGATGGAGTATGAGGAGTACGAGGTGCTCTTTCGCGCTGGCGCCAACCGATACCTGTTGCGTCACGAGACTTACGACAAGGAGCATTACCAGAGCTTGCACCCCAGCACGATGGCGCAGGAGCATCGCCTACAAGCCCTGCGGGATCTCAAGCAGATCGGCTATCAAGTGGGGACGGGCGTCATGGTTGGTTCGCCAGGTCAGACGACGGCGCACTTAGCGCAAGACTTAGACTTCATCCGTCGGTTGCAGCCCGAGATGATAGGCGTTGGTCCTTTCATACCTCATGAGGATACACCGCTAGGGACCTACCCTGCGGGGAGCTTGTCGATGACGCTTCGCTTCCTCGCGCTCTGCCGGCTCCTCAATCCACGGGCACTGATCCCTGCCACGACAGCTGTCGCCACGCTCCACCCCGAGGGACGACTAGCCGCCATACGATCAGGATGTAATGTGGTGATGCCCAATCTATCACCATTAAACCATAGAGCTGACTACGCTCTCTATAACAACAAAGCCTACTCAGGCTCTGAAGCTGCCGAGGGTGTCGCCCTCCTACAGGCACAGCTTGACACGATAGGTTACCAAATAGACTGGGGGCGTGGAGACGCTCCCACCAGCTAAGAATGTGAATGTATGAGTTACAATAAGCAATCGCACGATGCCTGTGACTTCATCAATCATGATGAAATCATCGACACCCTCCGCTATGCGGAGCAATACAAAGATGATGAGAAGGTGATCTCCGACATCCTACGCAAGGCTGCGGAGATGCATGGACTAGATCACCGAGAGGCTGCTGTACTCCTCCTCGCTGAGGACCCTGCGACACGGCAGCGAGTGGCACAACTGGCCGAGCAGATCAAGCTACGCTTCTATGGTAAACGCATCGTGCTCTTTGCTCCGCTCTACCTCTCTAACTATTGTATCAACGGTTGCGTCTACTGTCCTTACCACGCTAAGAACCGCACCATTCCTCGCCACAAGCTGACCCAGGAGCAGATACGGCAAGAGGTCATTGCCCTGCAAGACATGGGGCACAAGCGTCTCGCTCTCGAGGCAGGCGAAGACCCACGCAACAACCCGATCGAGTATATCCTTGAGTCGATCCAGACGATCTACTCCATACATCATAAGAATGGGGCTATCCGTCGTGTCAATGTCAACATTGCCGCAACTACGGTCGAGGAGTATCGTATGCTTCACGAGGCAGGCATCGGCACTTACATCCTCTTCCAAGAGACTTACCACAAGGAGCATTACGAGGAGCTACACCCGAGAGG